>DASYDW010000034.1 GCA_036499395.1 Pirellulales bacterium | reverse complement strand
TTCTTGAGCTGCGCGGTGGCGAGATCTTCGTTGCCGTTCTCGAAGTACGCACACGAGTACACCATGTTCTCGTCGAGCCACAGCTTGTAGAACTCGTTCGACACATCGTAGTGGTACTGGATCGCTTTCTTGTCCGACGTCTTCGAATGATTGAAGTAGCGCCGCACGCGCGCCAGCTTGCCCGCGCTGGTCACGGTATTACGTGCCAACTGGTAGCCGATATTGATGATGTCCGACAGCTTGCCTTCGATGTCGATCTTGCCCTTCACGTACGCCTCGCCGAGATTGTCGAGGCTCGGTTCGAGCAGATAGGGCAACGCCGTGGCGCTTTTGACGTGTAGCGTGACCTGCGGGGCGGCGAACTGCCCGAAGTCATGTTGCTGCCCGTCCCACAACACGAGCCGGGCCGGCAGGTTAGCCCTGGTTTTTACGTCTTCAACCCACTGCGCCAGCTTCTTCTCCCAGAACATGTGATCTCTCCGTGTCCGTTGAACTAAAGCAAAGCCAAAGTGGATCAGCGCCCGGCGCGACGCAACTCCCATGCCGCGAGGCGAGATCCGGCCGGCGCGCGCTGCTGCGTTGGCGGCGCGCTACCGACGTTATATTCGATTCAAGGCGATAGGCGGGAGATTTGCCAGTCGCCGTTTTCGCTTGCGCGCGTATAGAGCAGACGGTCATGCAGACGCGACGGCCGGCCCTGCCAGAATTCGATTGCTTCGGGGACCAAACGATAACCTCCCCAGTGAGGTGGGCGCGGTGGCTGGTCGCCGTATTGCAGGCTGATTTCGCGTTCGCGTGTTTCGAGCTGCGAACGGCTTTCAATTACCTGACTCTGATTCGACGCCCATGCGCCGATGCGCGAACCGAGCGGACGCGACGTGAAATACGCGTCGCTTTCTTCACCGCTGGTTTTGATAATGCGGCCCTCGATGCGTACCTGACGTTCGAGTTCGATCCAGTAGAACAGCAGGCTTGCGTACGGATTGGCGGCCAGTTCGCGGCCCTTGCGGCTTTCGTAGTTGGTGAAGAACACGAAGCCACGCTCGTCGATGCCTTTGATCAGTACGATGCGCGCCGACGGCCGGCCGCGCGAGTCGACCGTGGCCAGCGTCATCGTATTCGGCTCGGGTAGTTTGGCATCGACCGCCTGTTGAAACCACTTGTCGAATTGACGGAAGGGGTCCCGGTCGACATCAGCAACGTCCAAAGAACCTAGCGAATAGTTTTTTCGAAGTTCGGCGAGTGAAGTCATGTTTTTATGCAAACACTACAGTCCAGCAAGTATAGCGAATGAGTTAATTTCTTGCGCGCGAACGGATCAAGACCCTGCTCCGTGTATGGTGCGCCAGCACGTACCGCGCCCGCTGCCATGCGGAGCGGCGCATTCAGGCAAAATACGGGCTGGGTTTCACGATCCCCTCTGATGCCCGTCAATCCGCTTGAGCCTGCCTGAGCACCGTCACTTTCTGTTTTGCCTGTTTTCAACGAGCCCTGCCACCATGTCCAG
>DASYDW010000033.1 GCA_036499395.1 Pirellulales bacterium | reverse complement strand
TGACCGCGGTGAACCTTGACCGTTATTTCGCTGATCCCTAAGTCTGCACCGATCTGCTTGTTAAGCCGGCCAGTCACCACCAAAGCCATGACTTCGCGCTCTCGCGAGGTCAGCGTTTCGTAACACGCGCGCACTCCTTCCAACGCTTTCTCGTCCTCGAGCCGTGCGCGGTCGCGCGCAAGCCCGAGCTGAACTGCCTCGAGCAAGTCCTGATCACGGAATGGCTTTGTCAGGAACTCGATCGCACCGCCCTTCATTGCCTGCACCGACATTGGAATGTCGCCATATCCGGTAATGAAGATTATTGGCAGCTGACTGTTCGCCGTTGACAGTTCGCGCTGAAACTCGAGGCCGCTTTGCCCAGGCAACCGAACGTCGAGCACCATACAGGTAGGCCCCTCCGGCCGTCCCGACTTGAGGAACTCGCTCACGGAACTGAACAGTTCGACATGAAACTCTACGGATCGAAGCAAGCTGCCGAGCGACACCCGGATAGCCTCGTCATCATCGATGACGATAACGGTAGGCGGCTGTTCCTTCATTGTTGACCCCCTCAGATGAAAGCGCTTCTCTCACCTCGGGTCCCCAGTTTTGCTCGATGAAGTGCAAAGCATAGCGTGATTGCGAGGAAAGAAATATCCCTCAGAATCAGCATTGGAACTTTCATGTCAGGCCTGACGTGCCGGCTTGTACCGATAGCTATAGCCACGCATGGCCGAGAGCGGCTTCCTCGCGACATTACCCCTAGGTATAGGCGCGCGCTCCCTATTGGTAATCCATGCTTCCGTTCGGGCAATAGTTGAGTGGGCGGCACAGGAGTATTTTACAGACTCCTCCCTGCGGTCGAAATCCCCGAGACGACCGCCACTAGGCCCCTCCGCACCGCTGCCCCCAGCGCGTTCGGAGGGGCTTAATTCAACGCAAATAGAAAGCTTCACAATTTTGGGCCGCTGATTACGGCACCTTGTCGGGATGGGCTGGCAAAGTGAAATAAAAGCTAGCGCCACGCGGCATCGTTTCAGTCGCCCACAGCCTACCGCCGTGCTCATCGATGATCGAACGGCAGATCGACAGGCCCAGTCCTAAACCGTGGGACTTGGTCGTGTAGAACGGATCGAACAGACTATCGCGTGCTGCCGGCACTAGTCCCGGACCCGTATCCTGTACTGTGACGAGCACACCTTTCGAATCGGATTTCCCTGTGCTGATCAGTAATTCTCGCGGTCCTGAGCTCGTTCCGCTCATTGCCTCAACGGCGTTGACGATTAAATTAAGGATCACCTGCTGCAGTTGGACTCGATCTCCCTGTATGACAGGCAAGTCGTCCGCAAGTTCAGTCCGCACCGCGATATCATTTTTCGCCGCTTCACCGCGGGTGAGTTCAATCACCTCAAGAATTGCTTCATTGACGTCCAGGCCTTCCTTCCTTGGCGGCGCCTTCTTGACCTGATCACGGATGCGGCTGACGACCCCTCCCGCCCGATATCCGTCCTTGGCGATGCGAGTGAGCGCCTGCCGAACTTCTTCCAAATCTGGTGGCCGACGCTCCAGCCAACGCAGCGCCGCCTCGGCATTGCTGACGGTCCCAGCGAGCGGCTGGTTCACTTCATGGGCGATCGACGCCGTGAGCTGGCCCATGGTTGCAAGACGGTTGGCGTGCGCCAGTTCCGTCTGCATTTCGCGTAACGCTTCGGTCACGCGTTTACGCTCTGTAATATCCTCGCACACAATCAGCGCCACCGGCCGGTCCTTGATGGACATAACTCTGGCCGTCTCTCGAACCCAGAGCATTTCCCCATTTTTGCGGATCTTTCGTGCTTCCCAGCTCATAGTTTGACCGGGCCACATGAAGCAGATCGCCACATTTTTTGCGACGGCCTCGCGGTCTTCCGTGTGAAAGAGGCGCTGCACGGGACTTCCGGTCAAGTCGTCGACTGTGAAACCGAGTTGCTGCGCACCAAAAGGATTCACAGATAGGATGACGCCAGCCGTATCCACCATGAAGTACATGGTGGGATTGTTCTCGAATACGGCCTTCCATTGCTCCTCGCTGTCACGCAGTGCCTTTTCCGCCCGGCTTCGCTCCTCCTCGGTACGTTTGCTCTCCGTTACATCGACATCGGTGCCGATACGTTCGATTAGCTCGCCTACTTCATCGAGCACCGGATGCGAGATCGAATGAATATGCTTGACGGTTCCGTCAGGCAGCACAATTCGGTAATCGATTGCATGATCGATTTTGTTTTGAAACCAGTTCTCACCGCGCTCGAGCAACTTGCCGCGATCATCCCCATGCACCATTCGAATGAATTCTTCATTGTTCGGCGGGCTACCCCGCCGCGGATCTAATCCAAAAATCCGGAACATTTCCTCGGACCAGTATATCGCCTTGTTCGCCTCTGAATCGTAGACCCAACTGCCCGTGTGGCTCAGCTTTTGCCCTTCTGCGAGATAAGCTTCGCTGCGCCGCAAAGCCTCCTGAGTCTTGTTACGTTCAATTGCAACACCCGCCAAATGCGTGATCTGTTCTATGGTTTCTTGATCGTGCGGGCTCGGACTGCGCGGCTCACGATAATACAAGGCGAATGTCGCGATGACTTCGGCTTGCGAGGAGAAGATTGGCGTCGACCAACAGGCGCGCAGGGAATGAGGCAAAGCTGCGGCGCGGTAGTCCGCCCACAGCGGGTCGGTTGCAATGTCCTCTACGATCACCTGTTCTCCCCGATATGCCGCTGTCCCGCAGGAGCCTGCGGAGGGCCCGACCAGAACTCCGTCGATGGCGTCCACGTAGGCCTTTGGCAGGCTCGGTGCCCCGCCATGGCGCAATCGATTGCCGTCAAGTAACAAAATCGAGGCCAGGACTCCGCAAGCTTGTTCCTCTACGAGCCGGCACAAGCTCTCAAGGATCTGCGCAAGCGAGTCTCCCTTCGCCACCATCTCGAGAATCCGTTTCTCTCCGGCGAGCAAGGCTGCAGCCCGCTTGCGGTCGTCAATATCCGTGGAGATTCCATACCACTTGAGAATAGCGCCGCGCTCGTCACGGAGCGGAATCGCCCGATGGAGGAACCAGTGGAATTCTCCATCCGCGGCGTGTCGTAAACGTGCTTCGCTCTCAAACGGCTTCCCGCTAGCGAGCGAGGCGCGCCACTTCCCCACATGGGCGGCGATGTCAGCCGGGTGAAACGACGCCTTCCAGCCACCACCGGAAGCATCCTTTGGCGACATCCCCGTGAATTCTCGCCAACTCTGAGTGACAAAATTGTTGGATCCGTTGGGCAGTGTCGCCCACGCCATCGCGGGCATCGTCTCGATCACATCGCGAAGCTCTTTTTCACTTCGGCGCGCGGCCTCCTCGGCTCGCTTGCGCTTGCTGATATTGAGCACGAAAGCGATACCCTGTTTCCCTTCCTCGTCGAAACTCGCCGCGCCAACCACGACGGGCACACGGCTGCCGTCTTTCCGGAAATACTCTTTCTCGTATGGCGAGACGGCCTTGCCCATCCTTATATCCGCGAAGGTTCGTGCAGTGCGATCGCGCCATTCCAGCGGGGTCAGGTCTGCCACCTGCATATGACCGGAAATGAGCTCCTCTCGCTCATACCCGACCATGTCGAGAAACGCGTCGTTCGCCTCGATAAATCGACCCTCGAAATCGTCGACGAAGATTCCGATCATACTGGTGTCGACAAAGCGCCGTAACTTGGCGTCGCGAAGGTCGACCTTTTTTTGAGTCGTCGCCAAGGACCGCAAGTGATCCTGAAAAACGTCGCGCCACTGCAGCATGAGTTTGAGGTATGACTCGCTATATTCGTTTTTCTTATTGTCGAGGACGCAAACCGTTCCAAAAATCTCGTTATCAGGCCAAACGATCGGGACACCGAGATAAGAGATCATTCCCGATTTGACATTGGGGGCCGATTTCCGGATTTCGTCCTGGAGAGCGTCGGCAACGAGCAGCGGCCGCCGCGTCTTCATCACGGTTTCGCAATACTGCCCCGTATCAAGAGCCGCGAGTTCGCCCCTTTCGTAGGGATTCCCCTCCGACCCGCTGGCGACGAACACCTTAATGTTCGGCGGATCCGCTCTCATTATCAACGCGGCAGGCACGTGCATGATTTCGGCAAGTAGATCGACGACCCCTTGCCACTTGCGGACGATTTCAGAGGGCACTTCGATTGGATACGACACCGTCAATCCTCACCGAGATGTGATCGACCTCATTGGACATCCTCGCCAGGCAACTCACCGCCATGGGGCTGTGAGCTGCGCTTATGGTCAATAGGAGCAGTAAATGACATCTGCAAAATGCGGCGATTTCCGGGGCTAAAGCGCCCGGATTTTCGCATCGGCCAAATCCCGCAGCAAGAACCACGGGCTATACGTCTGTATAGTCGCGTAGATCGGGCGTGGGTGTCCTGCATCGCAGCACGAACGCGAACTACTACACCGCGAACTACTACACCTATGTATAGTCGCGGAATTGGCCCGCACCTCGTAAGAAGGCTCAACTGTTCGATGCCAGTTCACAACGACACGGGGTCGTTCTCCGAAGCTGGCCTCACCTGCCGAGCCGATAGTGCGAAATGAACAAAATTTGATCGCGATCGTCGACGACGATGAGTCGGTTCGCGAAGCGACAAAGGGATTGATGCGTTCGATGGGACTTGCCGCCGAGGCATTCTCATCGGGAGAGGATTTTTTGCGCTCCCCCCATCTCAGCCGTACGGCCTGCTTGGTCACGGACTTCAATATGCCTGGCATGAGTGGGCTCGATCTGCTCCGACAGGTATCAGCGCTAAGCAAGAGCATTCCGACAATTATGATTACCGCATACCCGAACGACGGCGTCCGGGCGCGTGCCCTTAGTGAGGGAGTCGTTTGCTGCCTGGTGAAGCCCTTTAACGAAGACGAGTTGCTTGAGTGTGTTCGTTCTGCCCTGACACACGGCGGCGCATCATAAGCCAGGACGGTGGACTCTCTAATTCGCACGGATGAATGAACGTGCCGAACTTATCTAACAACGTTGATTTATTTCGTCTCCGCTTATCGACATAGGCGAAAACCGGCGGCCGATAAAATTGTCAAAACGCGGCGAGCTTCGCGATCCGCCGGCGCTTGAGGACAACCTTCGGACAGCCTGTTACATCGAGCCCGCGATGCCGGCCTTCTCGACTTGCTGACGCCATTTGACGGCTTCGGCCTCCAGAAACTTCTTAAGTTCTGGCACCGACGGCGTGTCGACGGGAATGAGCCCCATACCGACAAGTTTCTCCTGAATCTCGGGCTGCTTGCCGACCACCTTGAACGCGGCATGAAGCTTCTCGACCACATCCGGCGGCGTGCCAGCCGGCGCCACCACCATA
>DASYDW010000032.1 GCA_036499395.1 Pirellulales bacterium | reverse complement strand
CGGCGGTGGATTTTGGGTTTGGCGGGAGGTATGGGCCGTTGTCGTTCGTGATCGCGCCGGAGGCGTTTCGGGCGGAGAATCAGGGGTTTGGGTTGCAGCCGTCTGCCCTGTCCAACATCCCCGTTGGGCTCGAAGGTGAATTCAGCGATCCGTTCTCACCGATCGAGATCGATCAGCCGCAGCGCTTCGGAACGAAGGCCTATCAGCGACTTGATCCGGGCCAGAGCACCGTCCGGCTCGATATCTGGCACTTGGCCGTCGGCGTCGGGACCGAAGATCAGTTTTGGGGCCCCGCCGTTACGAACCCCATTCTTCTTGGCAACAACGCGGCAGGATTCCGCCATCTATTCGCCGGTGTTCGAAGTCTGAACCTTGGCGTCGCACATCTCGACGCGAATGTGGTGTGGGGGCGGCTCGATCAGTCCTTCCTCATGCCCGACGTTCAAGGCACGCGGAAGCGGTTCATGTCTGGCCTCGTGGCGACCGCGACTATAAACGGGTTACCAGGACTCGAATTCGGATTCGGTCGATTCTTCGAAACGATTTGGCCGGACAGCGGGCTGACCCACGAGGATTTTCTTCGGCCGTTCAACGCCTTTTTCAAAGCGACCCGCGCGCAGCAGATTGGCGGTACCGGCGATGAGCCGGACAACCAGCTCGCGTCGATTTTCGCCCGATGGATGTTTCCGGGTGCCGGCGTCGAGATCTATGGCGAGTATGGACGCGAAGACTACAACGCGGACCTACCAGATCTCATCGGCGAACCGGACCACGACGCTTCGTACATGATCGGCCTGCAGCGTGTCTGGAAGCGGAAGAATGCACAGCTGATCGCGCTGCGTGGTGAGGTCCTTAACACCCGCATGACCAGCCTGAACATCGTGCGAGGTCAGGCCCCATTCTATGAGCACACTCCCGTCGCACAGGGCTTCACCGAACAAGGCCAAGTGCTCGGTGCTTTCGGCGCGCACGGCGGTGGCGCAGCGAACATCAGCGTTGACTGGTACCGCCCGGACGGCAAATGGACGTTCGAGTGGTCGCGTACCGCACTCGGCGAGCGCGTCGCCACTGGGCCGAATGGTCCCCAGGCCATTGGTTCGCTAACGGAAGTGATGCATGCGTTGAGCGCCGAGCGCCTGTTGTTCTGGGATCGCTACGCGATCACGCTGGGGCTCGATGAGGTGTTCAAGTTCAACGAGACGCCCAACAGTGTGGTCGGGAATACGCGCGTGAGAGCTGGGATAGCGCTTCGCTGAGCGCCACGCGTCTCCAGTCCATATAATCCGGCAATGCCAGCGATTTTCGTGACCGGCGGAGCAGGATTCATCGGCTCCGCTCTCGTGCGACAATTGATTGCCGAAACAGACGCGCACGTCGTCAACATCGACAAGCTGACGTACGCGGGAAATCTCGAGTCGCTCGGCGATGCGCTCGACAATCCTCGCCATCATTTTGCGCGCGCCGACGTCTGCGATTTTGCAATGCTTCGCGGGCTCTTCGCCGAGCATCG
>DASYDW010000031.1 GCA_036499395.1 Pirellulales bacterium | reverse complement strand
GGCTTGATTTTCTCCCACTGCTCATCGCTGACTTCGACATCGTGTCGCTTGGCCATCGAAAGTCTCCTTTCGATCACCGTCTTAACCGAAGTCCCTACAGGGCGCAAGTTTACTTCAACACAGTTTTGAAACCGGCTCTAGACAGATATTTTCGGTGGCCATCGCTTGGGCCGCACCACGGCGCACCAGGGGCGCGAGCAACAATGCGACTAAGCCGGTGACATCGAGCTGCAAAATGCTCGTACATCCGCCGGGGCTCGGCACGACTTCGTGCGAAGCGACCATCGTCAGTCCGCCGGTGCGCGTTGCCCACGTGAAGCCGCGCCCCGGCTCAAGCGTCGTGACGGTCCATACGGCCTCTTTGAATTGCGGCTGCTTGATCCTCGCCTGGCTACCAACGCGAAACGGTCCCGTGTCCAGACGCTCGATTCGTTCCATGGTCGGCGTCCATTCGGGCCAGCGCTCGATGTCGATTGTCACAGCCCAAACCACTTCCGGCCGCGCGGGGATCACGAGGGAATGTTCGAGATGCATGTCGTGTGGTCCATCGAGATTTCGTTAACAGCGCCGTGCTCGAAGACAGCCGCGATCTTGCACGACCGATCTTTCGATTACGGTAATGATAATGGATGACTTCCAGAATTACGTTCGCCTTGCCGCCGCTGGTATAAACGCCGACAGCGTCCAGGCCCTGGGCACCTGAACTCCTTTCGGCCCTGACCAGGGTGTGCCCTCGACATCGTTGTCCGCGATCGACCTCGCCGTGGGGCGGCGTGTCCGCTAAAACCAATGTCCCGGCACACACCATTCCCCTGCGACGGGGTCCCGATGCCCGCCATCTTCGAACATCATCTGACCGTCACGCCCGAGCATATCGATCGGCTGGGGCACGTGAACAACCTGGAATATTTGCGCTGGGCGCTGGCCGCGGCGATCGCGCATTCGGCCGCGCAAGGTTGGCCCACCGAGGCGTACGAAAAGCTCGGCGCCGGCTTTGTCGTGCGGTCGCACGAGATCAAGTATTTGCAATCGGCCTTCGAGGGGGACGAAGTCGTGGTGCGCACCTGGGTGTCCGATTTCCGCCGGTTGTCGTGCATGCGACGCTACAAAATCATCCGCCGCAAGGACGACGTCGTGCTGGCCACGGCCGCCACGGAATGGGCGTTCGTCAAGTTCGCCGGCTTCTCGCTGGCCCGCATTCCGCCCGAAGTGGCCGGCGCGTTCGAGATCGTCCGAGATGTAGAGGAATCACCACGCAGCCGCAGAGGCACGGAGGAAAAGAAGTAGGCATAGAGCAGTCAGGGAATACAGAAGGCAAGGTGATGAACAGGGAACGCGTGGGGCGCTGAGTGCGATGTGATGAGCGAGGAGGGCTTTGTCGATTGGCGATTCACGCGGGGGGCAAACACACTAGCCCGAAGCGCCAGCGAGGGTCTCCTGCCCGAAGTAGGGTGCGTCCGTGACGCACCTTCTTTTGTTTATCTGCAGATTGCGCAAACTAAAAGCCAGGAATCAGGAGATGGTATGTAGAAGACACACCCTACAAGAAACTGCAGAAGCTGCCGTCTGCCGTCCGCCGACTTCTTCGTCTCTGCGCCCTCGGTGATCTCGGTTGCCAAAGTTCTTTCAGCGGGTCGCTACGCCACGGCCGGAGTCTTTACTCCCAGCAGTAAGACAGCCGCCACTAGCGCCAGACCGGCGCCGGTGCTGAAGGCGGTCAAGGCGCCGAAATCTTTGTACAGATACCCAAACAGCACGCTGGCCGGCAGCGCAGCGATGCCGATGGCGAAGTTGTACCAGCCATAGGCCAGCCCCTTGCGCTCCCCCGGCACGAGCTGCGCGACGAGCGTTTTCTCAGGCGGTTCGGTCAGCGCGTAGAAGACAGCGTACGACATGAAGAGCGCCCACGCGTGCCACGCCTCGCTGGCCAGCGCAAAGCCTAAATACACGGCAGCGTAGGCGACCCAACCGGCGACGATCAAGCGGCGCGCGCCCAAGCGCTCGACCAGCCGCCCCACGATCAAGTTGCCGGCGCTTTTGGCCACGTGAAACGTGAACCACATAATCGGCAGCAGCTCTTCGCGCACGCCGAGCTGTCCGCTGCGCGACAGCAGAAACAAATCGCTCGAGTTGCCCAGCGTGAAAGCAAATAGTGAGACGAGATACAGTCGAAAATTTCCACTGAGCGGCGCGAGCGACCACACAAAAGGTTGCGCGGCCGTGTCGCCGCGCGGCGGTTCGCGCAGACCGAAGATCAAGATCGCCACGACCACGATGCCAGGTATGATCGTCAGCAGAAACAGCGTCTGCAAATGTTCGGGCCATTGCCACAGAAACAGCGTGGCCAGCACAGGTCCGATCGCGGCCCCCAAGTGATCCATCGCGCGATGAAAGCCAAAGGCCCAACCGCGCGTCGCGGGGGGCGTGCTTTCGGCAATCACGGCGTCGCGGGCGCTCGTGCGAATTCCCTTGCCGAAGCGGTCGCCGACCCGGCAGGCCAACACTTGCCAGGGAAGCACGGCCAATCCCAACAGCGGCCGGGACGCGGCAGCCATCGCATAGCCAGTAACGATCCAACCCTTGCGCCGGCCGGTGCGGTCCGACCAACTGCCGGCGAACAGCTTCAAGATGCTCGATATTGCCTCGGCGATCCCCTCGATCACACCGATCGCCAGCGCCACTTGCTCGTAGCTGGCGGCCATGATGCCGCGCAACAAATCGGGGAGCAGCGGATAGATCATCTCGCTGGCAATGTCATTCACCAGGCTAGTCACGCCCAACAGCTTGACGTTGGCGGGCAGCTTCTGGCCTGGTGCTGGCGGCGGCGTATCGTGGTCCGTGGTATTGCTCACAAATACACAGCCTCAAGCTCGCTCAACAATGTGCCGGAGTTGCCGACCGGACGCCGATCACGGCCAGGCTGCGGCGGGCAACCTCGAACGCGGCGGCCGGATGCCCAAGCGACTTCGCCGCGGCGCGCAGCCGGGCGAGCCGGTCCGTGTCGTGCAAAAGTTCGTTGAGCTTCGCCGTCAGCGTGCAGACGTGATTCACCTTCACACCTGCACCGCTTTCAAGCAAAAAGTCGCTGTTGCGACTCTCCTGGCCGGGAATTGGATTCACGATCACCATGGGCAATCCCCGTGCCAGACACTCCGAGGTCGTCAGCCCACCCGGCTTCGTAACGACCAGATCTGCGCACGCCATTAATTGATCGATCTCGCGCGTCAGCCCCAGGATCTTCACGCGGTGACGCGCCGAGGGCTCAATCTTTTCCAGAGTTTCCTTCAATTCGGCGTTACGCCCGCAGACGACCACCACCTCGGCCGGTTTCTCCACGGCCAGCAGGCTGCGAAAAACGGCTTCGACCGGACCGACGCCGAAGCCGCCGCACAGTTGCAGCAAGATCGGCCGGTCGCCCACGAGCCCCTGCTGCGCCAGACACCGGGCTCGATCTGCAGGTTCGGCGAATACCGGATGAATCGGAATCCCCGTGACGTCGATGTCCGCGGCCGGCACACCGTAGTGCTGCAGGTGCAGCGAACCTTCGTCCGTGGCGCAGAAGTATCGATCCGTGGGCTGATTGACCCACAAACGATGCGTGTCGAAATCAGTACATACCGTGACCTGCGGTTGGTTCAGCTTGCCGCTTGTGCGCAGGGTCGAAATCAATTCGGCGGGCAGGAAGTGGGTGTTGATCACCAGGCTCCACTGTTCGTCCTGCAAGAACCGCTCGAAAGCGCGCAGGTTCAATTTCTGCACCGCCTGCCGCAATCGATCGCGCGTTCGGGGCCGCACCTCACCATCCCCTTCCAGCCAGTCATAGAAATAACCGACGAAGTGCGGAAAGTAGTTCACCAAGTCAAGGTAGGCATTGCTGTACATCCGACGAAACACGGCATTGGTAAAGTCGAGCACGTCGCGATTTTGCACCTCGATGTCGGGCGCGATTTGCTTCAGTGCCAGCTCGACCGCTTCGGCCGCGCGCAGATGACCAGCGCCGACCGACGCGGATAAGACCACGACGCGCGTTTTCATGAACGAGTCTCCTGCCCGGTGGATGTGCCACTTGCGCGAACGGCGTCAGTGTAACGGCGCCGTATAAGGGCGGAAACAGCCGCCAGAGCGCCGCGCGAGAAGAGTTGATGCCACACAGCATCTGCTATGCAGTGCCGATGCCATGCTTTTTCGCCACAAGCAAATAAGCATGTCTTACGTTCCGCATGCACTGTACGGACGAGACGGCGAACATGCTTATCGGCCGTTGGCCGATAAGCACTGCATCAATTGCAGGGAACTCAACACTGCCACTAGGCTCTTTGACGCGCGGCGCGGCGGCGATCGGTTTCCAGCAGCAGCAACTTGCGCAGGCGGATGATCGAAGGCGTTACTTCGACGAGCTCGTCGTCCTCGATGTATTCGAGCGCCTCTTCGAGCGACAAGACGCGTGGCGGCTTGAGGATGATGTTCCGATCGCTCCCCGACGCACGCATATTAGTGAGCTTCTTTTCCTTCGTCGGATTGACCGGCATGTCGCCGGTGCGGCTGTTCTCGCCGACGATCATGCCCTCGTACACTTCTTCGCCCGGAGCGATGAACATTTCGGCCCGTTCCTGCAGACCGTCGAGTCCGAAGGCCACGGCCTTGCCCGGCGACATCGATACCAGCACGCCGTTAGCCCGGCCTGGTACGTCGCCCGAGATCGCGCGATACGCCTCGAAGCGATGATGCATGACGGCCGTGCCCTGCGTGGCATTCAGCAGTCGCGTTCGCAGGCCGATCAGTCCGCGGGCCGGGATCGAGAACGTGACGTGCGACAGCTCGCCACGCGTCCCCATTTCGATCAACTGTCCGCGCCGCGCGCCAACCATCTCCATGACGGGCCCTAGGCGATCGGGCGGAACTTCTACGACCAGCGTCTCGTACGGCTCTTCGGTCTGGCCATTGCGCTGCCGGGTGATGACGCGCGGCTTACCGATCGACATTTCGAAACCTTCGCGGCGCATGGTCTCGATCAGCACCGACAGGTGCAACAGACCGCGTCCGCTGACCGCGAATGCGTCACTTCCTTCCACCTGGCGGACACGCAAAGCTACGTTGCGCTGCAGTTCTTTCGTCAGACGATCGCGCAAGTGCCGGCTGGTTAGATACCGCCCGTCACGCCCCGCCAAAGGCGAGCTGTTGACCGAGAAGATCATTTCCAGGGTCGGCTGATCGACTTCGACGCGCGGCAGCGAGTTGCGCTCGATGGGATCGCTGATCGTGTCGCCGATTTCGACCTGCTCCAGACCGACCACGGCCACGATGTCGCCGGCACCCGCTTCCTCGACTTCGACACGTCCCAGGTTGCTGAAGACATGCAAAGCCACGACCTTGCCTTGCACGACATTATCGTCGGCCTGCATCAGCGCGACTTGTTGGCCGCACCGAATATGTCCCGAGTAAATGCGCCCCACAGCGATTCGGCCGACGTACTCGGACCAGTCGAGCGTAGTGACCAACATCTGCAGCGGTGCTTCGTCGATTTCGGGACCGGGAACGTGCTCCAGCACCATGTCCAACAGCGGCTTCATCGTCCCCTCGCGCACTTGCGGATCGTGCGAGGCATAACCGTTGCGGGCGCTGGTGAAAATGTACGGAAAATCGGCCAACTCGTCGTCCGCACCTAGCTCGAGAAAAAGTTCGAACGTTTCGTCCACGACTTCGCGCGGCCGAGCGTCCGGGCGATCGACCTTGTTGATGATCACTAGCGGCTTCAAGCGAAACTCGAGCGCCTTCGACAGCACGAATCGCGTTTGCGGCATTGGCCCTTCGGCGGCGTCGACCAGCACCAGCGCACCGTCGGCCATCCGTAGTACACGTTCGACTTCACCGCCGAAGTCGGCGTGACCGGGCGTGTCGATCAGGTTAACCTTCGTTCCCTCGTAGGGAATCGCGATATTCTTGGCCAGAATCGTGATGCCACGTTCTTTTTCCAGATCGTTCGAATCGAGGATTCGTTCCCCGACCAACTGGCTGGCGCGGAACTCTCCGCTTTGACGCAGCAGGCAATCGACGAGCGTCGTCTTGCCGTGGTCGACGTGGGCGATGATGGCGATATTACGAATGTCGTTGCGTCGCATGGGTCTCGTTTGCCGGGTGTTGCCGGGGTGTAGAGCGGGGGCTGACCGGACACCGCCCTGTATGGCTGGTGAACGGCATCAAAAGGCATTCAGGCGTGCCTCAAATCGCCTCTTGGAATGTCGCCCGGCCAGGAATTTAATGGCAGTCGCCAGGCAACACGGTCAGCAACCTGCCCCGACGTCGTGTCGGCCGGCGAATCGCTGTCCTTCGGAATCGACTCGTTCCGAGTCGGCCACGCCCAGGGTGTTACTTCTGACCGAAGTCAGGCTGCCCCCAGAGGCCACGGCCGAATGTAAGAATCTTAGCAGGAAAGCTTTGCGGCGGATAGACCGACTCGTTGGACCAGGACCGCGACGCGGTTCGTTCGGCTCACGGTTCACCGATTTGGGCCATTTCCGCGGTGTCCGGAACCGCTAGCAGCCCAAGAGCTTCGAGCCCCTGGACCAGTTCCTTGGCGAGCACCGCGGCCCGCTCGGCCGAACCGCGATGTTCAAGTGCCACGGCAAACGCCACGCGCGGAGCGTCGGCCGGGACATAGCCGGCGAACCAGGCGTGATCCGCCGATCGCGGACCGGTTTCGGCCGTGCCGGTTTTGCCCGCCACCGCAACTCCCGCGTCCGAAAGGGCCGCGTAGGCCGTTCCCTCCGGGTCATCAACAACACGAGCCAGGGCCCGCCGGACGATCTCGAGCTGCTGCCGGTTGAGTCCCGCGACCACATTGCGAGCCCCATCAACCATCGATTTCACCTCGCCGCGTCGTTCGGATTCCTGTGAGACGGCCAAGTGCGGCGTGACGATCGCGCCGCCATTTGCCACCACGGCCATCAGTCGCGCGACCTGCAGCGGCGTCGCCGTCAGCCGGCTCTGCCCAATGGCAAAAGCCTGCGCGTCAGCTAGCGTCCAGGCCGGTTGATCTGCGGTCACCGGTTGTGCTTGTGGAACGTATCCGGCTGCCTCGCCCGGCAGGTCCACGCCGCTTGAGCGCCCGAAGCCGAGTCGCATGGCCATATCGGCCAGTCGCGTTGGTCCAAGATGCGACGACTGCTCGAAGAAGTAAACGTTGCAGCTGCGCGCCAGTGCGCTGGCCAAGTCGGTCTCGCCATGCCCAATGCCGTAACGGCGAAAGATCTGGCACCGCTCGCGATCCGGGCGCGATAGATAACCCTGACAATTGCAGGTCGCAAGCGGATCGAAGTCCGCGTCGGCCAGAAGCGCCAAGGCTGTGACGACCTTGAACACACTGCCCGGCGGAAGCGCCATCTTCGATACACGATCGTAAAGCGGATGGGCCGGGTCCGAGAGCAACCGCGCGATCTCGGCCGGATCGCGGCTGGCAAATACATTCGGATTGAATCGCGGCGCCGTGGCCGAGGCCAGGATCGCGCCCGAGTGCGCGTCGAGAATCACAACCGCACCGCCGGCCGCGGAATTCACAACCGCATCAGCTCGATCCGCGAGCGCCAGGGCCCGATCCAAACGCTCTTCGACCAAACACTGCAACCGTGAGTCGAGCGTCAGAACCACATCCGCGCCGGCGACGGGCTCGGCCTGGCGAATACTCGACAACCAACGTCCACCGTGATCGGTCAGTTCGACTAGCGCGCCGTCGCGACCCTGCAAATCGTTCTGATAGCCGCGCTCGATACCCAACCGGCCGACCAGACTCGTCGTGCCATTTCCATCGCGCCGCGGATTGGGCGGCGCAGTTGCCGCGGCGTAGGAGGAATTTGCCTTGGCGTCGACAACCGATTCCTCAGGCATGCCAATATGACCAATGACGTTGGCCGCCAGCGTGCCACGCGGATAATGCCGGCACGATTGCTCGACAATGCGGATGCCAGGGTATTGCTCGGGGTGGGATTCCACCTCGGCGATGACCTCGAGCGGTACGTCCGACACCAGCACGTGGTAATCAAGTTCTTCGGCCACGATGATGCGCGGTGCAACACGCGGATCGTCGGTCGCCAACAACCAGGCCGGGGCCTCGGTCAGCAGCTTATGCCAGACAGGCGCCGTCGGCGACGTGGCAGTTATTTGGGAATTTGCCGTCAGGCGCGCGAGTGCGCGCTCGTCGCGGGCGCGATTCACTGCTTCGGCGATTGTTTGCACGCGCTTGCAAATATTCGCCGCTTCGATCGTCAGGTCGTCCAGCGGTCGGCCGCAGAGGCGCGCCAGCCGATCGGTGAGCGAATCACGATATTCGCGCATCCAAAGTTGCTCGGTCGCCAGCTTCGCGGCTCGTTGCGGATCGTCGGCGCGGACGCGCGCCCGCGCTTGCCGGCGCAGCCAGCGGGCGTTCGGCGGATCTTCGAGCAATCGATAATGGACCGCCAGCGAGGCGATGCGCCGGTCGGCCGCCAGCACGACACCATCCCGCGACAGGATGCGACCCCGTGTGCCCGCCAGCGGCCGAGTCTTCTCGAGCGGTCGCGCCGCCGCTGCGCGGAAACCGGCCCCTTGCGTCAACTCTAAATGGACCACGCGCCCAAACACAACCGCGAGCGCAACGCCAAAGAAGACCAACAAGTGCCGCATGCGTGCCGACGAATCCGCCGCGGTCGCATCGGCCGATGAGGGCCGTGCTCGTGACAAATCGGTCGTACCACGAACGTTCTGGTGCATGGGGCAGTGATCTTGAAAACGGGTGATGCTGATCGGCGTTAGCGGTGCGACGCGGCCGGGCGAAGTCGACGCGACTTTCGCCTCCAGCCGACAATCATCCAGAACGGCAAGCTGATTGCGGCCGTGTAGACGCCGGTGGCTATGGCGCCAGCGACTGCGGGTCCGGCGGCGGGGACCGCTTCGCCGAAGGCAACGTTTCCGATCGCCACAAGCAGAAGCGTCGCTATCACAACAGGAGCACAAGCGAGCGACTGTTCGAGGGGCTCCAAATGCCGCAGCACGGTGCGCGCCTGCTCAACGACGAAGGCCACGAGCGCGAAACTTGCCATGCCGACACCGGCATGCCCCCCCACATTAAAATCGAACGCCAAACCAACGGCAGCCAACTGCACGACGCGCCACGGCGACGGTGCGGCGGCCACCGTGGCGAAGATTGCTACTAGAGGCAAAAACGTGGGTGCGATATGAAAAATCGTCAGCGCAGGCGCAATCGCCGCATCGGCCACGGCAGCCAGATATGTCGCCAGCAAGATTGCTACGAGTTCAATCACGATTGTTGCATTCCTGGATTATTGGTAGGCAGGACTTTCCCCGCGTTCTCTTCTTCAACGGAAAAGGGGAAGTCATTCACCACGAATAACACGAATCAAGACGGTGGACGGGGCACCGATGATTGCCGTGTCTATTATTCATGTCATTCGCTTCATTCGTGGTTGCTTTTGCCTTTTGCTAACCCCGGCGTTGCAATTTCGCCCCTCACTCTGCCCTCTCCGAGAGGGAGAGCGGTTTGATCGTCGCCGTCACTGGCTTTCAGTAGTTTCGGAGATCGCCGCGACACGTGCCGGATTCAGCGTCGAGCGGAGCACGACTAGGTGGTTGAGCTGCTCGCGCTCGTCGGCCAGTTCGACCTGGATGTCCCAATGCGGCGCGCCGTGCGCGCGATCGCATCGCACGACAGTGCCATACAAAAGTGGTTGTGTGGTAAGCCCCTGCTCGTGCGCCGTGAATACCATGTCTCCTGGTACGATGTCTTCGCCGGCGCTGATCATGCGAACGCGGCATTTGCGTTGCCCCGCCCCTTCGAGCATTCCCGTCGGACCGAATCGAGGCTTGCCATCTGTGAGCCTGACCAGTTGCACGACGTCACGGTACGACGCCTGGTCCGCGCGGCGAATGACGCAACTGTGCGGCCCGACTTCGACGACTTTGCCGTATACGCGCCGGCCGGCGAGGGCCATATCGCCGGAGACTACCTGCGAATCTCGTCCGGCGTCGATCGTGACTTCGCTTTCGACAAGCGCCAGCGCGTCGTTCCGAATGCCACTGGCGCTACCGACGGCGACGATTTCGGCGCTAGGCAGGACAGCGCACGCCCGTCGGCCTAGCACGCGGGCAAGAATACCTTCGGTCAACACCAAGGGCGGCGCAGCGGACAGATTGTCAGCGGCGGCGCGTGAGTTTTGCGCCACGGAGAGGGCCAGTGCGGTTTCCAACTCCCGTTTACGTGCGCGCAGTTTTTCCGCGGCCGCCGTAAGCGTCGTGATTTCCTCGGCCGCGGCGGCGGTGTGGCTCGCGCGCTCGACGAGTTCAACGCCACGGGCGACCAGTTGCCCTGCCAGAACGTGGCCGGGCTCGAGCATCCGGCCATACAAATGGCGCAGCGGTTCAATGGCGCGACGTGGCAATAGCGCTACGAGCAACCCGGCCAACAAAGTGGCTGCCAGGATGATGTGCGGACGAGCGAACATCGTTCGTTTGGCTGTTTGTTCAAACATCATCGTCACTCGATTGCAGCATTCGCTGCCACTCGGACAGGTCTTCCAGCAGCGTGAGCATGCCGGTAGCGACAATCGTGCGCGCTTCGGGCAGCACGCGCGCTGGCAGGCCAATTCGCTCGGCGATCAAAGCTTCGAATTGCCGCAGCAGCGCGGCCCCGCCGCAAACCGTGATACCGTTATCGACCAGATCCGCGGCCAGGTCGGGGCTGCAGCCGTCGAGCGTGGTCTTGATGGCGTCGAGAATGTCATCCAACGGCGCGGTCAGCGCCTCGCGCAGCTCGACGCTCGTCAGTCCGGCCCGGCGGGGCAAACCGGTCGTGGCGTCGACGCCGCGCACTTCGGTCGAAAGCTCTTTAGCCAGTGGCGCGGCGCTACCAATGTCGATGCGCAACTGCTCGGCCGTGGCCAGGCCGATGCGCAAATTATGCCGCCGGCGCAGGTAATCGATGATCGCCTGATCCATGCGATCGCCACCGACGCGAACCGATGTCGAGGCCACGACGTCCCCCAAGCTCAGCACGGCCACCTCGGTCGTTCCACCGCCGATGTCGCAGATCATGCTGGCAACAGGTTCGGTGATCGGCAGTCCTGCGCCGACCGCGGCCGCGATCGCTTCGCTGACCAGGAACACCTGCCGGGCGCCGGCACGATGGGCGCTGTTGTAGACGGCGCGCTTTTCGACGGGAGTGATCGAGCCCGGCACCGCGACCAGCACCCGCGGTCCGCGCGACCAGGCGCCGCGCTGCGCTTTGCGAAAGAAATAGCGGAGCATCGCTTCGCACAGTTCGAAGTCGGTAATCACGCCGGCCGAGAGAGGCCTGACCACGTTGATCGATCCCGGCGTGCGACCCAGCATCTGCTTGGCCAGATGGCCGACAGCCCGCCCTCCGGCGACGACGCGCGTGGTTCCTTCCTCAACGGCCACGACCGAGGGCTCGTCGAGAACTACGCCTTCGCCCGCTACGCCGACGAGCGTATTTGCCGTGCCGAGATCAATAGCCAGGTCGGAACCTAGCAAGCCGAAGAATCGCTCAAGCATCCTTGCCTGTCGTCTTTCGAGAGTCGTCGTTTCGATCGGTTAAACGTCCGCAGTCCGTTGCGTCGTCGAGAACCGGGCGAACTGCACTTTTGCAGCAACCGCGGCGGTTCAGCTACACCCGTTGCGCTGTCCTGTTATGCACCAATTCCGCGGGCGCCTGCCCGGCCGGGGTGTTCATCGAGAGCCGTACGCTGGCCGCCTTGTAATCCCAACCATAGCGCCCCAGTTCGAGCACCAGGCAGATGATGGCGATTAGGATCGCCGTCAACGACAAGCCCAGCAGCACGGTGTAGATATCGGGTCGAGGCTTGGCAACGGGAATGCCCGCCCCGCGATCAGTTGAACCGAGTTGCGACATGATCGTCCTTCTCGATGGGGCCCTTGCGAAACTGCGGCAGAATCTTGGCGACAGCGCGATCGGGCTGAGTCGTAGAGACTTCGATACGGCCCAGGTAGCGCGAGCCGCGGAAGACTTCCAGCGTATGGCCGCGCTCGAGCCCGTCATCCGAGCCGAGCGAGATTTCGACGTATCCGTCCTTATTCGCCGCCACCACCAGTCCGTCGAGCGTCGGCTTGACGGCCTCGGGCGGAAGGGTGAGATCGACCTTCAAGCGGCGCGCCGTGGCTTCGTAACGTGTGACCTGATCGGCCAGCGTCATGGTCTGCGTTTGTAGGCGCTTCAACTCGCCCTGCGATTGGTTGAAATCGTCCGTCAGCTTGACGAAGTTCTTGAACTGGTCGTCTCGCTCGGTTTGCGCGTTGCGAATGTCGCTGCGCAGCGTTTCCATCTCTTTACGCATCGCGGCCAACGTCTGCTGCGTGCTTTCCATCGCGGCCACGGCGTCGCGGGCGGTCTGAACCAGTTTGGCGTGATCGTTCACCAATGCCTCGTGCTCGGTGCGCAATTCCTTGGCCTCGGTCTCGAGCTGCGCCAAGCGGGACTGTCGCGCCGCGAGTTCGGTCTTGGTGCGCTCTTCGACGGCGGCCTTCTCAGCAGCCAGACGATCGCGCTCGGCACGCGCTTCGTCACGCTGAATGCGCAAACCCACGGGCAGCCCGCCAATCGCGTCCTTTTTCTGACGGTTGACGGTCTGTTCCCAGTTCTGGTGCGTGGCATAAACGGCCACGGCGAAGCCCATGAACACGAAGCTCATCAGTAGGATGAGCACAACGAAGATTTTCCCGACGAGGTTCATCGATGCAGCCTCTAACCCTGCGCGGCCGACGTACGAGACGAAATCGCGACGTAAAAGTCCATCATGTTCTCGGCCGGCGCGAAAGTCGAGCCGGGAACCGAACAACTGTGCAGACAAAGAGATAGGACGTACGGGCGACTAGATTTTCATAATAGCTGGGGGAAAACGACCGCGTCAATTACGGTTTGCGGAAAATCGGGCAAATGGGGCGTCTAGAGGGACTGGCGGGCCCGAGAATCCTGCTAACCCCACCTAGGCCGCGGGCCGTTTTTCACCGCGGTGTGCCCGGTGGCGCCAACCACCGACGCCGGCCATGACCACGGCGAATACCAGGCACAAGGCTGCGCCCCAATCGCCGCCGCGGACGTACGGGCTTTTTCGGTCGTCGAGCGGTACGTCGTAGACCACAACCCCCGTTTCGCGGCGCGGCCCCTGGGCCAGGATCTGCCCATCGGCATCGATCACGGCCGAGAAGCCGGTATTAGCCGCGATCGCCAGCGGCTTGCGGCATTCCACAGCACGAAAGACCCCGCACATCAGGTGTAAATCCAGCTCGCTCGAACCCCAGAACCAGCCGTCGTTGGAAAGATTCACCAGCAAATCCGGCTCGACATCTTCATCTTGCAATTGCGCGACTTGGCCGCGAATGAAGTGGGGCAACAGTGTCTCGAAGCAAATGTTCGGCGCGACGCGCACTCCATCGATCGACAACGACTTCGGAGCCGCTCCCGGATCAAGCCCGTCGGCCAGCGGCGTCAGCCGATACAGCCACGGCCAGTAACTAGCAAACGGAACGTACTCGCCGAACATGACGGGACGCATCTTGTCGTACTGGTCTTGCACTTCGCCTTTGGCATCGACGAGCACGGCCGAATTGTAGCGCTCGACCTTTCCCGCGCCATAGACCAGCGTGTCCATGCCCAGGAGCATCGGGACTTTATACCGGTCGGCCATGTGGGCGAACGCGAGCGCCAGATCATCGATGGCGCTTTGCAGGTCGTCTTTCGTCCAGTCCACTCCCTCGGGGGCATGGACGTCGGGCGTGTACTTGCGCAACGGCTCGCGAAACATCGTCTCGGGCCAGATGATCAGGTCCAGATCTTTGTGCTCGCGCACGGCACGGTCGGTCAAGGCCAAGTATTGCTCGTGAATCTTCTGAACCTGGGCCGGGTCGGTCTTCATCTCAGTATCGATCGAACCTTGAATCAGCGCGACTTTCAATCCAGGGCGATGATATTCGCCTGACATGCGGAAATGTCCGTAGGTGAGCACCGCCGCGAGTAGGGCCAACGCCGGCGCAACAGGCCAGAGGGCGCGGCGCACGCCATCGATCGGCAGCATGCGCGCCACGCACGCGGCCACGAGCATGATTAAGAAGCTGACTCCGTAGCTGCCGGCCAGATCGCTGATCTGGATCAACGTGATCCAGCGATACTGGCTGTGGGCAGGCGTCGCGATATTGATGCCCGTCAAAAGATGTGATTGCGCCAGCTCGAGCCCGGCCCAAATCGCCGGCGCGGCAATGATCGAGGAGATGCGCAGCTCGTGCAGCGTCACGCGCGACAGCCCGATAAACACCGGCAAATAACAGCCAAGGTAGCCGGAAAGTGCTAGCCAGCCCAAACTCGTGGCCGGATGAGGCAAACGCAACCAGTGCAAAGCTCCTAACCAGTAGGCACAGCCCGCGAACCACAACGCAATGTAGGGACGACGTCCCGAAAGCTCGCGTCGGCGCACCAAGACGAGCCAAGGGACGGGCGCCACCCAAGCCAGCGGCCACCAGCCGACCGGCGGCAGGGCCATCCACAAGAGCAAGGTGCCGAGCAGCCCCAGGCCCAGTGTGGCAAAGCGGCCTGACGCGGAAACGCTTTGCTGCGCATCGCCCGGCGCACTGCGCGGACGGGACGCGTGCTTGGCCGCACCGGCACCACGAACATCGTCGTTACGCGACTTTACGCCAGGCATCGTCGAGAAGCTCACAGAATCACAACGAACGTTTGCTAGCTAATGCTCACTAGCCCGCAGCGCGAGCACCGCCGTTTCCAGACTACGACAGGCGGGCAATCTTGCCCAGGTCAGCTTCGCGCGGGGCACCAATAGATATCGCCACGAGAATGTCTAGATCTCGTCCAGCAGGTGAACGTCGACTATTTCGCCGGCTTCGTATAGATGTTCGCCAGCCCCCAGTGAGATCAGGGCGTTGGCCGCGACCAGACCGCGCAAATCGGCCGAACCACGCCACGCAACCGGCGCGACGCGGGCGGCGCCATCATCGCCGACGCGATAGATCGCCGGCAAAAACGTGTGGCGGTCGCCACGCTGCTGATAGTCGACTTCGAGTCGGGCGCGCACCTGAAAGCGGCCACCGTCATTGCGCCCGCTCAGCCGCGCAATCACGGGCCGAACGAACAACTCGCAGCATACGAAGCTGCTGACCGGATTGCCCGGCAAGCCGAAAACAAGCGTGGAACGTTCGCCGCGTCGCGCGACGCCGAACCATAGCGGCTTGCCTGGTTTCAAATTCAACTTGTGAAATACCTGCTCGACGCCAAGCTCCGCCAGCACGCGCGGCACCAGGTCCAACACACCGGCCGAGACGCCTCCGGAGAGGATCAACACGTCGGATTCCAAACCGCGTGCGATCTTTTGCCGTAAGTCTTCTTCCGCGTCGCGCGCGATCGGCAGCAAGATTGGCTCGCCGCCAGCGGCGCGGGCAGCGGCCGTAAGCAGCATGCCGTTTGAGTTGCGGATTTGCCCGGGCGCGGGAATGTCCGCGGGTTCGACCAGTTCATTGCCCGTCGGCAGGATGGCAACCGTGAGTTGCGACGCGACCTGTACCGAGGACCGCCCCACCTCGGCCAGCAGGCCGATCTCGATCGACCGTAGCCGCGTGCCGCGTTGCAAGACGACGTCGCCAGCGCGCATCGAGGTGCCGCGGCGCATGACATTTCGTCCGGCGCGCACGTCACGGTCACGAATCACGACTCGCCCCAAATGCGACGAATCATGCACTTGATGTTCGGTGCGCTCAACCATGACCACGGCGTCGGCGCCTTCGGGAATCGGCGCGCCGGTCATGATCCGCGTGGCGCTACCACGCTCGACAGGAACATTCGGCACGTCGCCGGCCACGACCTCTTCGAGGATCACAAGACATGCTTCGCCCTGGCGCAAATCATCGGCCACGATCGCGTAACCGTCGACGATCGATTTGTCGTGCGGCGGCGAATCGATGTCACTGGCGACGTCTTCGGCCAGCACACAACCATGAGCATCGACCAGTGGCACCGCGCGTGCCGGCAACGGCACAGCTTGCGCCAGAACCAACGCCAGCGCTTCGTCGACAGTGAGCATAAGCGTTTATTTGCCGCGGACCGCAGCCGTCGGCCGGCGGAGGGCCAGAAAAGCGCGCAACATGTCGCTGCCGCGCGGCGTGAGAAAACTTTCGGGATGAAATTGCAGACCATGCAGCGGGTAGTCGCGGTGGCGAATACCCATGATCTCTTTCTCTCCATCCGGCCCATCGCACCAGGCGCACATTTCAAAGTCATCCGACAGCGTGCCGGGCCGAATCACGAGGCTGTGATAGCGCGTGGCCTGAAACGGATTCTCCAGGCCGGCGAACAGCCCCCGGTTATCGTGATACACCAGGTCGGTCTTGCCGTGCATCAGTCGGCGGGCGCGTACGATCTCGGCACCGAAGGCCTGGCCAATCGATTGATGTCCCAGGCAGACTCCCAGCGTGGGGATTTCCGAGGCAAAGCGCTCGATGCAGGCGACCGAGATGCCGGCTTCGCTTGGCGTGCAGGGACCGGGCGAGACGATTAAGTGCGAAGGAGCCAGAGCCGCGATCTCGTCGAGCGTGATCTGATCGTTGCGCCGCACCTCAATCGCCAGCGAAGCGTCGATCTCGCCCAAACGCTGCACGAGGTTGTAGGTGAACGAATCGTAGTTATCGATTAACAGGATCATGCGTTTTGAGTGCGCAAGCGGCGGGCGGCTGCAAAAAATTGGGACTTCGGTGAGCAACCAGTGCAGGTGGGACGGGTCTCGGCACTGCGCCCACGCCCTGCCACTCCCAATGGGAGAGGGGTTTTGCGGTATAGGTTCAGTTTACCACAGGAATGGGGTCCGGTGAGCGCGGCTTTGTGGTGCGTCGACGCTCGTGCAGGCTCGGTGCGCGCACTCCGGCTTGCAGATTTGTCATCGTCCTCGACCTGCCGCCGGTTTGACAGGTTGGACCGCGTGCTGCATCCTAGCGCTGGGGCTAAAGATCTCGAACGACGATCCTACGGAGCGAGAGCCGCGTCATGCCGCACAGTTCGAGGTCTCCGTTCTTCCGCCCGTTCGCGCTCGCGATCATGCTGGCTCTGCCACTGGCCGCGCAGGCCGAAGAAGTGGTCGAAGCCGCCGCCGCGGCCAGTGAACGTGCCCGGCCGGCGCTCGATTATTGGTCGATGCTGTTCGTCTTCGTGCTCGCAACGTTCGTCGGCCTGGGGGTGATCCGCCGCGTTTCGCGGCTGCTCTACACGCCGCTCATGTCGTTGACCAACGCCATCTCCGCGATCGCAGTCGTAGGCTCGATCATCGTGACCGGCTCGGACTATCCCGCGCCGATTCGCCTGCTGGGGGCCGTGGCGCTGTTCGCCTCGATGACGAACATCGTCAGCGGGTTTTTGATCACGGACCGCATGCTGAAAATGTTCAAGCAGAGCCAACCCGGCGGCAAGTCCCCATGATTCATTCCGCGGTCCAGCTTGCCTATGTCGTCGCGACAGCGCTGTTCGTACTGTCGCTGCATGGGATGAACGATCCGAAGACCGCCCGCCGCGGTGTGTCGATGGGGATCTACGGCATGGTGCTGGCCGTGGTGGCGACGTGGATCGAAGTGGCGGCCGCCTACGGCGCGCTCGAGCATCAGTTATGGATCCTCGGCGCCATCGGCGCCGGCTTTGCCGTCGGCATTCCCTTGTCGCGCGTTCCCCTGACCGCGGTGCCGCAACGCACGGCGCTGTCGCACGCCTTTGGTGGCCTGGCAACCGGATTGGTGGGCACGGCCGAATACTTCGTCATGCGCGGCGAAGGGCTGGAACGCATGACGTCGTTTCGCATGGCGGCGCTCGCGGCCGAAGTGATTCTCGGCTTCATCACATTCACCGGCAGCTTGATGGCAGCTGGCAAGCTGCAAGAGTTGAAGTGGATTCCGCAGCGGCCGATCACTTACCCGTTCCAGAACTTCGGCAATATCGGCGTGCTGCTGTTGGCCGGCGGTCTGGGGCTGGCGCTCGTGCTCTTTCCAGGCGAGGCGTGGTCGACCGCCGCTTTTTTGGCGATCGTCGTGCTGTCGCTGGCGTTCGGCGTGCTGTTGATCATTCCGATCGGCGGTGCCGACATGCCGACTGTGATTTCGATTTTGAATTCCTACGCCGGGCTGTCGGCCGTCGCGATGGGCTTCGTGCTCGATAACAAGTTGCTGATCACGGCCGGCGCTCTCGACGGCTCGAGCGGCCTGATCTTGTCGATCATCATGTGCCGGGCGATGAACCGTTCGTTCTTTAACGTCTTGTTCGGCGCCTTCGGCCAGGTGCAAACCACCACGGCCACCGGAGAGCAGCAGGCATACAAGAGCGAAACCATCGAGGGCGCGGCGCAGATTCTGGAAATGGCGCGCAACGTCGTGATCGTGCCCGGCTATGGAATGGCGGTTGCCCAGGCGCATCACAAAGTGCGCGAGCTGTACGACTTTCTGAAAAAGCAGGGAGCCACGGTGAAGTTTGCCATTCACCCCGTGGCCGGTCGCATGCCGGGGCACATGAACGTGCTGCTGGCCGAGGCCGAGATCCCGTACAACGACCTGGCCGAAATGGACGAAGTGAATGCCGAGATGCCGCAGGTCGACGTGGCGCTAGTGATCGGGGCCAACGATATCGTGAACCCCGCCGCCCGCCACGACAAGAAAAGCCCGATCTACGGCATGCCCATCATCGAGGCCGACAAAGCGCGTACGGTATTCGCGATCAAGCGCAGTAAGAACCCCGGCTTCGCCGGCATCGACAACGAGCTGTATTACGGCGAAGCGACGTGGATGCTCTTCGGCGACGCCAAAAGCGTGGTCGGGGACCTGGTCAAGGCACTGGCCGGCGATACGGGCATGCACTAGCGGCCACCGGCGCCGCTTCCGGACAGCATGCATTTCAGCCTTGGGGAATAGCTGGGCAATTGCGCATCATCAGACTGCGATGCGCTATTCCCGTACATGCCCAAGGGTGGTGTACCATGCAAACGCTCCTTCGCAACGCATTCTTTCTGTTGCTGATCACCGTGTCGGTCGCAACCGCCGCCGATCCATGGATCGGCCAAGCGGTCTTCTACAAAGAGGGTGCCAAGGCACACGTCGGCGATCAGGAACGCGACGTCGACCTCACCAATGACCTCGTTTCATTTCCCGCGATAGTTGAAGCGGTCGATGGAGAGTTGCTGTGGCTTGGTCGTGCCTGGATGTACACGAGCGACGTTCGGACTGTTGACCAGGCACTCGACTACTATTCAGACTTGATACGGCGCAGCCCGAGCTCGTTAGCTTATTTATGGCGTGGAAGTGCCTGGCTTGCTAAGGGCGAACTCGACAAGGCCATCAGGGATTGCACGCTCGACGGAGAGTCGTGGTCGGCGCATAACACTCTCGGGCTGATTTGGCAAAAGAAGCGGGAATTCGACAAAGCCATTGAATGCTACACCACAGCGATTCGAATCAATCCAAAGCACTTCATGGCGTACGGCAATCGCGGTGGTGCCAGGGCGGAAAAGGGGCAACAAGACCTCGCAATCAAGGACTTCAACACGGCCATCGAGCTCGATCCGTGGTATCCGAAGGGATACTACAATCGCGGCTATACATTCAAGCAACGAGGCGATTTCGACAAGGCTATCGAAGACTTCTCGCAAGCGATCAAGCTTGATCCAAAGTACGAGGACGCATTGATTAGTCGGGGAACTGCGTGGCATGCCAAAGGCGATCTGAATAAGGCCATTGAAGATTATTCTAAAGCGATCGCACTTCACCCAACGTCTGCAATGGGGTACTACAATCGAGGACTCAGTTGGTGCGATAAAGGTAATCTCGATGATGCAATTAAGGACTTTACCGAAGCAATTTCTATCGAATCAAGCTTTGCGATAGCGTATGTTGGGCGAGGAAGTGCCTTGCGCGAGAAGGGCGACTTCGACGGTGGCATGAAGGACTTTATGGACGCGATAAGACTCGATCCAAAGTCGCCGGAAGGATACACGCACATCGCCCGATTGCAATCGACCTGCTCCGATCCGCTATTCCTTAATGGCGACGAGGCCGTTTCCATGGCCACTAAGGCGTGTGATCTCACGTCGTGGAAAGCCTGGGGCAAGCTCGACACGCTTGCCGCTGCTTACGCTGAATGCAGCGATTTCGAGAACGCTGTCAAATGGCAGCAAGCAGCGATCGATTTGGCAAAGCAGGAATCAGCCAAACGGGGCGGTCGTAAACGGCTAGAACTCTACGAGAATAGAAAGCCCTGCCGGGAAGGGGTTAGCAAGTAGCGAATTGTGACAAGGCGCAATCCCAACGCTCCACGTAACAGACGCGATTCTGAGGCCTAGGTGATCGCCTCCCATTCGCTTAGGGGAGCGAATCGGCGAATTCTGATCGGTGAGTGCCACGAAACTCTTTACTCTACCGCTCCATGATCGCGCAGGAATTTGTCGGCGCGGTAGTACCAGTTACCGATTACGCCGTGCCCGTCGTTGTCGCGTGCGGTGATGTCACTGCCGGCGGCGAGTAGCAGCTTGACGCAGTCGAGTGAGATTTGCGCGGCATGATGCAGTGGGGTCTTGCCTTCGTGATCGCGCGCGTTGGGGTCAGCCGAGTGCTCCAGCAGCAACTTCACGATTCGCGGATACCCGTGATTGGCCGCTGCAGCAAGTAATGTCAAGCCACGCTCGTTGCGGGTTTCAATGGATCCTCCTTTGGCAAGGAACTCGTGAACTGTATGGCTGTTATTTCGCTCGATGGTCTGGAAGATCGGGATCGTCTCCGTGAGCGAATCAAACTCTTCGAGGTCGGGTTCCAAGACTCTCAGAAAATCGTGAAATGTATCAGCTACCCAAAACATGCTTTGCCGATCCTCAGATATCCAGAAGGCAGTGCTGTCCCAGTACCACACGCCTGCAAAATCTCGAGGGCTGTCGAACTTTAGCGTCAGAAGATCCTGGCCCGGCCCGTCGGCAATCGCGAGATGCCCTTCAGGTAACCGATCCCGAAACAGCTTCGAGTGAGCACCGAGTCCGTTTGCGCCATCGCCCGGCTCGCCGGAGAACCCCGTAATCATGGCGCCGTCGATAAAGTTCGCAGAGGCCAAGTCAAATCGGACGTCTGGACGAAAGTAGCCGCCGTTGAATGCCAGTAGAAAGTCGATATAGTCGGCCGGCAGGTGGACGCCCAGCACGAGTTCGAGCTCCTCAATTGCTTCCCGATCCAGCGGCGGATCCTCTGAGCCTTGTAATAACGCAAGAATGGGAAAGGCTTGGACAAACTGCTCGCGACGATCAGATTCCATACCGACGAACCGTAGGCTGCTGCTTTTGTGAAGCCCGCTCCAAATCCGCTTTCAATTCCGCCTTCGCCTGCGCGGCTGATTTTATTCCCGCGCTGCCAGGTCGGGCATTCCACTCGACGCGCCGGAACAACTATCGACGATTTGCTTGATCGGTGGGCAGGACTCCCAGACCATCGAGCGGAACATCGACGACGGCGAGTTCTTCGACGCGCAACTTGCGAAACTGCGCGGCCTTCACTCGTTCATAGATTTCGGCGGTTACGATGAAACCGTTGTAATCGCTCTCGAAGATCTGGGCGCCGGCCGGTGGTGCCGGATAGAGGTACCGCTTGCCAGTGCCGAAGTAGAGGACACGACCGCATGCTGGGCACAGCCGAAAAGAAGCATCGCGGTCGCCTCGAACGATGATTTGTCGTCGGCCGCGGGCAGTTACCCAATCGGATAGTTCATTCTCCCGCTCCCCAAACACTCGCCCCAAGTAAAGATCTCGTGAGATGTTATCTGCCCCAAACAGCTGTAGAAGATCTCTGTGAATCAGTGGAACGGAGCAGCTATATACGAAATTGAGGGGTTTGTTGGGCGGCACTCGTTCTTGTAACCACACATTTACGGCCTTCACATGGGCTTGGGGCGTCAAGCAACTGCCGCACATCCAGGACTTTGCTTCCGCTTTGGCTTCGCGCATCAACGAACAAGGCGACATGGTTCCAGAGTGTATGTGGTAGAAGGGTGTCGACATGATCATGGGAAGAAGGCGGCGTTCTCGTCCGTTAGATTCTTTAAAACCGCTTTCGTGATGCTGGTCTTATGCCGCTTGTCGATGCGTTGCGACGTACGTATTACCGCGTCAAACGCCCTTCCCTGGGACCCCGGCGTACTTGCGAATAACGCCTTCCATTTCGCGGCGCTGCCTCTCACTGAGCCAATCGGAAGTTTAAAGCCTGAAGCACGCAACTCGTGGCGCAGTTCCGCGTGGAATTCATCATGGACAGCCTTGGGGATGGTTGACAATAGTTGTTTCAAGTCACCTCCCAGAAATCTCGGCAGCGGATGATGCTTGTGGAATGTCCCGCCAATGAACTTGGTTACAATGGCCGCAGCTTCGTCGGCGGATTTAGCTTCACGTAGGTGCGCATTCAATAATCGACGCTGGTCGACCGGCATCTTCTCGATGAATTTGATCGCCTTGACCGGAATCGCGGCGATCAGCTTGTCGCCGGCGCGAATGGCAATCGTGCCGGTCGATTCAACACCGGCCTTGAGGATCCTCCCCAGAGGAAGCGAAAACGCCATGCCGAGCGCGGCGCCGAGGTAATTCCCCTGTCGAATGTCCCACGTCGCCACAACAGCGCCACCTCCAGGCGCGAGCCCGGCTAGCGCTGTGTAGTAGCCTTCGACTAGGGCTTTTACGTCCTTAAGTCCCTGCCGAAAGCGCTGCTGGCGGAGGCTTTCCAGGATTTTTGGATTGCCTTGTGCCCATTGCGAGACCATACGATAGACGTCGGAATGGTCGGCCAGTTGTTCGAGGATGTATTGCGCAACTTGTAAGTCGTCCCAGTCATCGGGAACATGAAAGTGCGCAATCAGATGTCCGTGTTCATTCGCCGTGGCATCGGATATATCCGTGGCCTCGGGGCCAGCCTCGCCACTGCGAACGACGGTCGAAGCCGTTCTTTCACCGCTCGAATTGCGAGCGAGCGTGACATGCTTTTTTATGAACGGTATGACGTCGGGTTGAACAGTGCTCAAAATGCCAAGGACAGTGTCGCCGTGCCAGTTCTTTCCACTAGCTTGCTCAATCTTGGTTTGCGACCGATCGTCCTTGACGTTGAACATGCCATTGCCATGCCTCGCCGCCGCTCCGCCTGTTCCGCCACCCTTCGACGCGAACCAACCGGGATTCGGCGCAGTTCCCGTGCGTGGATGGTCCCCTTCGTTCCATTCCGCGATTGGCATCCCAAACGCATCGCATCGAGATTGGCCCTGTCGACGCGCGGCTTCAGCTTCGAGTCGATTCAGTCGCTCGAGCTGCGCTCTGTGTTCCGTGGAGAACCTGGCCAGAAATTCCAGCGTTTCTCGCTCGCTGGGCTTGCGCTCGAGGAACCACGCTGTCGGCCGATCGTCGGTTCGGCCTAGTAGAATCTGGGCGAAGCGTTCTCCCTCGCTTAGTAGCGATCGGCCGTCGCCGTTTTTGTGATCCGCGCGCAACCACTTCGGCGTTTCTTGAGGCATGCTTCTTGTCCTCGCTGTTGAATTTGGGGCGCCGCGACAGCCGCAACCCAGGCGCGCGGCCAACAAAAAAAGCCCGCTACTCGCGAGCGCCCTTCAAGCGCTCTCAAGTAGCGGGCTCTTTGGATACCGGGCCCCGGTTCTGGGCCAAGCTCCTCTAGATACCGCAATCACATCGTGATGTGACCGCGCGCAGCTTCTTCATCGCCGCGCGACGGTCGATCATAGAAAATCGACGATGCGTTGTCAGCGCGCAGAATTGGCCGGCCATGAAGACCATTGGCGCCGAGTACGCAACCCTCGCTCGCGCGTCGGGCTGGTGTTGCAAATCCCTCTCCCCCCGTGGGGGAGAGGTTAGGTGAGTGGGTGCCAGTGCGAGTTGATGATCATTGTGCAATTCGCCCTCGCCCGGCCCTCTCCCAAAGGGAGAGGGGTTATTGCACTAGGGATCGCACCTTGCACTATGGCTGCGAGTTGCAAGCTCTGCGATTACTTGCCCGCGGCCGCGACTACGCGTTCGAAGCAGTCGCGGTTGCCTGCCATGTAGTGGCCGCATTGGTCGAGCAGGGCTTGAGGATCGGCAGCCCCTTGGCGCTTGGCGAGTTTGGCCAGGTCGAGCGGTTCTTGAGGCAGCGTGTTGCGGGCGCGCGAATTCATCAGCCGCAATCCCCCTTCGACGCTGCGAAGATAGCGGTAACTGGCCGAAAGGAAATCGGCGTCTTTCGCGGCTAGCACTCCCGCCGCACGTAGCGCAGCCAACGCATCGAGCGTGTTGGCGACGCGCAGGCTGGGATGTCGGCGGCCGTGGGCCAGTTGCAGGAGCTGGACCGAGAACTCGATGTCAACGATGCCCCCTTTGCCGCGCTTCAAGTTCCAAGGGGGTGCCCCTTCTTCCAATCGCAGCCGCATCGCGTGAATGTCGCGCGCGAATTGCGGTTGCCACGGCTGATCGTAAGCGGCGTGCAGCACCAGATCCGAGGCCTGCACAGCAGCGTCGCCGGTGCCGAAGACCGGCCGCGCCTTGGTCAGCGCTTGCCGCTCCCAGAGCTGTCCTTCCCCTTCGGCGAAGTAGCGCGAGAACTCGGCGAAGCTGGTCGCCAGCGCACCCGAGCGCCCGGTGGGCCGCAGCCGGGGATCGACTTCGTACAGCCGGCCGTAGGGGCTCAACCGATTGGCGATCTTGATAATCCGCTGACCAAGCTCGCTGAAGAAATGCTGATTATTCGTGGTTTCGGCCTGGCGGCGGCGCGCGTGCGCTGTCGCGCCATCGGCTTCGTAGAGGAAGACCACGTCCAAGTCGCTGTGGAAGTTCAGCTCGCGTCCGCCGAGCTTGCCCATGCCCAGGATCGTCCAAGCGCACGGCTCGCCGGCCCGCGCGCCTTCGCCGACCGTGGGCGTGCCGAGCTTGGCGGTCAGTTTCTCATATTCCACGAGCGCGATGCGCTCCAGGCAGACTTCGGCAATGTTCGTCAGCGCCAGCAGCGTCGATTGAATATCTTCCTTGGCCAGGATGTTGCGCACGCCGACGTAGAGTTGCTGCGTGTTTTTGAAGCTGTGCAGGATCGGGTCGAGATCCTCGGCCCCGCGGCTCAGGTCGGCCAACATCGTGCCCAGGTCGTCGCGCGAGGGGAACTTGTTCAGCACCAGGCTGTCCATCAGTTCGTCGATCATGCCCGGGTTGCTGATCAACATGCCGGACAGCAATTCGCTGAACGAGCAGATCTCGACGTACAGGGTCATCGACGGCGGATTGAAGCTGAACAGCTCCCACAGCACCCCTTTGCCGCCCAACGAGTCGCTGACCTTTTCCAAGTTCGTCAGCGTCGAATCGGGGTCGGGCGTGGCGGCGATCGCCTTCAACAATCGCGGCGCAATCGACGCCAGGAAATGCCGGCAGCGGCGTGTCGACAAAAAACGAATCTTCTCGGTCGAGAGCGCTTGCAGATTCCGATACGCCAATTGCACATCGCGGAACGGATAACGCCCCAGCACGCTTTCGATCTGCTCTTCAGGAGGATCGGGATCAAGGACCAGGTCCACCTCGGGCTCGGTCTCGGCATCATCGCCGAAGGCATCGTGCAGCAGGTGATCGAGAATCTTGCGATTCAGCGCCGTCTTGGTGCGATAGTCGTTTTCGAAAGCGGCCAGAGCGGTTTTGCCCTTTTGATCCGTGTAGCCCATACGAATCGCCAGCCGCCGCAGCTCGCGCGTGTCGGTTGGCATACTGTGCGTTTGCAGATCGAACATGATCTGCAGCCGATGCTCGATCTTGCGCAGGAAGTTGTAGTTCTCTTCCAACAATGAACGTTCCTGATGCGTCAGGCAGCCCGAGGTTTCGAGCTGCGCGATCGCTTTCAACGTGTTGCCGGTGCGCAGTTGCGGCATATCGGCGCCGTTGAGCAGTTGCAGGAATTGGATGACGAACTCGATGTCGCGGATGCCCCCCTGACCGGTCTTCACGTCCGCGGCGTCTTTGCCGTGCGACAGCGTGCGATGCTCGATGCGCCGCTTCAGCGCCTTGATGCCCGTGATATCGGCCAGGGCCAGGTAGCGGCGATAGATCCACGGTTCGAGGTAGCGGAGGAATTCTTCACCGAGGTCGAGGTCGCCGGCCACGGCCCGTGCCTTGACGTACGCCTGCCGCTCCCAGGTGCGCCCCAGCACGTCGTAATAGTGCGTTGCTTGCTCGATACTTTGCACGAGCGGACCGCGCTCACCCAATGGACGCAGCCGCAGATCCACGCGATAGGGGGAACCCAACTCCGTGGTTTCGGTCAACAATCGCACGACGTCGCGCACCAGGCGATCGAAGAATTCGACGTTATCTTGCGCGCGGGAGCCGTCGGTCTTACCGTCGACGTCGTATAGGAAAATCAGATCGATGTCGCTCGAATAATTCAGCTCGACGCCGCCCAGCTTGCCCATCGCCAGCGCCACGAAACGCGCGGGGCGGCCGTCAGGCCCGCGTGGCTGGCCGCGCTTTTCGATCAACCGGCGGCGCGCGAAGCGGACCGCGCTTTCCACGATCGCATCCGCCAGGTAAGAGATCTGCGCCGTCACCGTGGCCAGCGGCTGATTGCGGATAATGTCGCCGTAGGAGATCCGCAACGTCTCGCGCCGTTTATAACGCCGCAGCGCCGTCATCACGGCGTGATCGTCGTCCAGGGCCGCGACCTCGGCGGCCAGCTCTTCGACCAGCACCTCACGCGCGACGGGCTGCCCCTCGGTGATCCGCAACAGGTCGAAGCTGCCGGGATCGAGCACCAGCAGGTCGCTCAGATACTGGCTCGTGGCCATGATCTGCAATAGGTCAGGCAAGGCTTCGCGGTCGCGTTCGAAGAGCGAGCCGGTGGCAAGTGGATTGCGCGACGCCTGGACGAAACGGTCCAGGTTATTGAGCGCCATATCCGGATTGCTCGACCGTGGCATATACTCAGCCAACTGAGCGCAGATATCGGCCAACAAGTCGAGCGTGATGCCAGCCGTGGCCATGCTGACCAGGTTGGCGTGGGCCCGCTCGAAGTTCTCCAGGCCCCACGACCGCAGCCAGCTCTCGGCCTCAGCGGGGTTGTCGAGGAAATGATGCAGTCGGCCGATTTCCATGATTTTCGAACGCGCCTGGGTAGCCGCCTGCGGGGTGGGGCGCTTACAAGCTGTAGACTTCGGGGCCGGCGTGGGTGGTGACGACGCTGCCGAACAAAGTCCACGCGTTGGCGTCGTAAATCACGACGGGAATGAATTGTCCGACGAGGCGCTCATTCCCGTCGAACACTACGATTCGATCACAGTTGGTACGGCCGGTCAACTGAAGCATGCCGCTGTCGGCGCGGTTCAATTTGCTCGGTCCTTCGACCAAGACTTGTACCTGGCGGCCCAGAAACGCCTGGTTGTCCTGCTCACTGATTTCGGCCTGAATGGCAAGCAACTCGTTGTTGCGGCGGCGCTTGACGTCGTCCGGAATATCGTCGGCGTACAGTTCCGCCCCTTTCGTTCCAGGGCGCGCACTGTATTTGAAAATGAAGCTGTTCTTGAAGCGCCCTTCGCGCAACAGCTCGGCGGACAGCTCATAATCAGCTTCCGTCTCACCGCAAAAGCCGACGATGAAGTCGCTAGTCACGGCCGAGTCGGGAATCATCTCGCGAATCCGCGCCAGCATCTCGCGATATTCGCCCACCGTGTAGCCGCGTTTCATCCGCCGTAGCACTTCGTCCGATCCGCTTTGTACCGGGACGTGCAAATAGTGCGAACACTTGGGTAGGTCGCGCACGGCGGTCAGCAGGTCGTCGGTCATATCCTTAGGATAATTGGTGACGAACTTGATGCGATCCAGCCCCGGAATTTCCTGCAATCGCACCAACAGGTCGGATAACCGCGAGGTACGGCCACCGTCGGTATGCCGATAACTATTGACGGTTTGCCCTAGCAGCGTGATCTCGCGGCAGCCTTCTTCGGCCAAACGGCGGGCTTCGAATTCGATCTGCGCCGCGGGGCGACTTTGCTCCGGCCCACGAACTTTCGGCACGATGCAATAGGTGCAGAACTTGTCGCAGCCGATCATAATCCGCACGAACGCCTGGTACGGCGAGGGGCGCATCTGTTCGTCGCGCAGCGGATCATAGCTTTCAAAGCTGCGCTCGACTTCCGAGCGGCTGCCGGCCGTACGATCCAGGCTGACTTCCATGCGAGGGCCGCTGCCGGCCGCGATTTCCGAAATCAATGTCGGAATCTGGTGCAGTTGCCCCGGCCCCACCACCAGGTCGACGTAGGGGGCCCGGTCGAAGATCAGCTTTTGATCCTTTTGCGCCATGCAGCCCAGCACGCCGATGATCTTGTGCGGGTCCTTGGTCTTGGCGTGCTTCAGCCGGCCCAGGGCGCTGTAGATCTTGTCCTCGGCATGCTGCCGGACGCTGCAGGTGTTGAACAGAATCGTATCCGCCTCGCCCGCGGTCGGAACCAACTCGTACCCGTCTTTGCGCAGGCTGGCCACGACAAGCTCGCTATCGAGCATGTTCATCTGGCAGCCGACGGTTTCGATGTAGAGTTTGGGCATGAGGGCCGGTTGTATCGAAGCTTCAAAATAAGCGAGATTCTTACCTAGTAGACCGAAGCGCCAGCATGGGTCGCGCTTCCCTCGCTGGCGATTCGGGCTGGTGTGAGGTGCCGAACCGCGGGCAGCCAATTTGGGAACCCAAATAGTAACGCGCCGGCGGTACGCCGGGCGAGGGGGGGAACCGGCGGAATATTGCTCTTCGGCTCGGGTGCGGACGCTTTCGCCGAGACTGTTTACGGTTTGGTCAACGAATTGAAGGCCGTCTTGGCAATATTACCGATCGACCGGCCACCCATCCGTCCGGCGAGCCGATCGAAATGAGCTCCAATCCACATCGCCAGCGTCACCAATCCTACGACGTACAACCCAACTCGTGACAAGCCGCGGGCCGCGGCCAGGATCAACCTGATGAAGTCGCCGACAGATCCTCCCGAAGGTACGGCGTTCGGAGCGGTGGCCACGACAAACGTCGCGCCGATAATTGCCGCGACCAGCGAAATGACGATCGATAGCAGCCACGCCAAGATTCCCGTCACGACCGCCGCGGCCATCCATAGGCCGATGGTGACCGCCATGCTTCGCGCGGCATTGGAAACCTGCAGCGATACCGCTACGCCAAGCGCCGCCATGAAGGCGCCTCCTGCCCCTAGGAGTGCCAGGTCATTGAGATATGTCGAGACCGGCAATCCGCCGGCCAACATGGCCGCGGTCCAGGCCAGACATATGGCAACGAGCAACCAACGCATCGCGTGCAAGGCGCCGCAAATCTTCGCCAGAACAATCTCGTACCCATCGAGCGGCGTCGTGAGAACGGCGTCCCACGTAGAACGCTGTCGCTCGACACCGATCGTCGCGGCGGCCCGCAAACCGATCGTCCATTGCGCCAGCCACAGTACGAAAGTGGCCGAACCACCGATCGCCGTAGCGGCGTAATAATCGACCGAGGCCAGCGACGTCCCTCGCCCGAAGTCCCAAACGAACTTCAGCACAATCAGCGCGGCGCCGGTCAGCAGCAATCCGGCCAAAAGGCGGTTCAGCCATTTGCCGAATGATCCAAGATTGTTGTAGCTTTCGAACTGCAATTCTTTCCACAGCATGGGCCATCGGTCGATCTCAGTCACCTTGCGCCGGCGCTGTCCGCGGTCTGTTGATTCGTCGCCGGACTGTCGCCGATACGCGGGCCGCAGTTGCCAGATTGCCACGAGTGCGCCTGTGACAGCCAGTCCCAGCCAAATCGTTACGGTCCCGAGTGCGGGGCGAACATCAGCGCCAGCCACCAGCAAATAGATGGCCGCCAGCGGATTAAGTGTTTCCAACCATACGAGCCAGCCACTTCCTCCGGCAAGGAACGAAACGGCCAGCATAATTGCTTCGATCCCGTAGACGGCAATCAATGCATCACGTCCGCGTTTGGTCAGGACCGAGACGGCAATTGTCAGGCCCCCCGCGCCGAGCGCCACGCCGGCAGGCAGGCCGATTAGCAACAACAGCTCGATCAAGGTGACCCGTCGCGACGCGGCCAGCACGACAATCGATGGTGTGGCCGCGATCGTTAACAAGGCAACCTGTGAAAGGCATCCGACCAGCCGGCCCAGAATGATTTCGCGCGCCGTGAGTCGGCTCGTGAGCAGTAGTGCGAGCGTGCCGCGATCTTTCTCGCCAGCGATCGAGCCCGCGACCAGCGCCGGGGCAATCAATAGCGCCAAGACAATTTGCGTTGCCTCGGCGGTGATCAATCCATGCGCCAGAAGTCGCCCCGGCAAAAAAGTGTTATCGATCTGGGACAGGAACATCCACAACCAGAACACGACCAGCGCGATTCCCGCTGCCGGAATGCCCGCTGCCATCCGCACCCAAATTAACCACGCAGGCTGCGCCGCGCGACGGCATTCCAAGACCGCTAGCGGGCCGAACAGTGGTTCGAGCACGTTCACTGCAGCTCGGCCCCGAAGCCGACGGGCACTTCGCCGCACGCAGACTTAACGCGGGGACGCGTTAGCACCCAAAGCACAATGGCCGGATATATGGCGCCGAAGAGAATCATCAACACGGCCCCCGAGCTCATGGCAATGCCGTAAAACGTTGCCATGGTCTGGGCCATATTCGGTATCGGAGCACCGCCAGCCGGTGGCGCCGCTTTTTGCTGCATCTGCTCCGTCATTTGCCCCAGCATCTCGCCCATCTTTTGCGAGAAAACAGGAATCACGAAGACGATCGCGAATCCATACACTGCCACGAGCCTGATGATCTTGAACACGGCTACCCAAACGCCTAAACGGCGCGCCCAGGCTTTCGATGCCAGCAAGCCGATCCCCGAGGCGAGCATGAAAACGTTCCCGAAGAGTCCGGTCGTCATATCGGCGATCAAGTAGCCTATCAGCTTGGGGTCGCGATAGGCCGCCATCATGTCGGCGATCGGCACCTCCGCTGGCGTTTTCTGCTCCAGGGCCTCGCGCTCGGCCACGAGGCGCGCTTTTTCTTCGGCAGTGGCCGCCGCGTTTTCTTGGTCCTTCAGTTCATCGATCTTTTTCTGATGTTCCTTTTCAATCTGCGCTTGGATCGTCTCCTGCATTTGCTTTTGGTAACCCTCAGTCATCGGTGCCATGGCCACCTGCATCAGCAAACTGGCGCCACTACAAAGCCCACACAACAGCATGACGCTCGCAAAGAGTATGTTGAGCGTGCCGATGAGTCTGTGAGCCGTGGTGGCAGGCACCGGCGGCGGATAATCACGCGTAACTGGATCGGTACTCATAAGAATTGCCCTTGTGAATCGGAAACATGGCCGCGTCCGGGGCCGTCACCGCGACGACATTCTCGCACGCGCCAGTTCAATGAGCAACTTCTTGTTAAGTTTGCGCAGCGGCAGCCGTAAGTTCATTGCGCCGTGCATCGCGAGCAACGATCATGCGTTGCATCTACTCGGCGCTGATGCGAACTTCGACCGAACCCGCGTTGTCGTTCAGTTCGGCGGGCGAGTCGTTGATGCGCAAATAGAGAGTGCCCGTGATCGCTGGCTCGATCGTGGCGTCTTCGCCAATCGCGATCGGCTTGAGCAGGCTGCTTTGTGAACTTGGGTCAAACGGCTCGGGATGCACGGCCGCGAGCATCATCCCCAGCGGCTTTCCTTCCCAATAGCGGATCGTCACGCCTGCCGGGCCGCTCGGCCAGGGTTGCGGATCAGAGGCCACTTGGAATCGGCCGGTGGCGCGCAATCGATAGCCCTTGCCGGCTTCGAGCGTTAGACCTGTCGATTGCCAGCCGCGATCAGCAGCGACTTTCACTTTCGTGCCCGTTGCGGCGAGTAGCTTGCCCGGGCGAAAGTCGATCGCCTCGCGCGTAAGATCGTAACCATATTCCAGATGCTCGACGAAAAGCTGCCATTCTTCGGCCAGTTGCGGCCAGTCTGTGGCGAATTCACGGCGGAGCCGTTCGTTGAAGTCCTTTGCGTCAGGATGAACGGCCAATTTTCGGAAGTGCTCTTGGTAGCGTGGATGACCGTCAAGGAACGCCGCCGCCGCCCAGCACCAACCGTACGGTTCGACCTGCTCGTGAGCGCGCGCGTCATAGGTTAGGACGTCATCGATCTTCAAACGCCGCCCCTGCTTCAGTGCGTCATGCACCAATCGAACGCGCCCCCAGCCAGGCACATCATCGGCGTCGCCAGGAAATCGGTTCAAGGCGACCTTGTCTTCATCGAGCGCGTGCGTCGCCAAAAGCTCGGCGATGCCCTCCATGAACCAGGGAGGGCCGCACGAGCCGAGCGTGGCATTCATGAAAGCGTGCGTGCCTTCATGCAGCAGTAGATGCCGTTGGTAATAGCCGTCTTTCTGCTCGTAAATCCACACTCGATTTCCTCGAAAGTACGCGTGGTCGAAGGCTGGTAGGTCCGCGGGGACAAGTCCCGCGGCGGCGAAACGCTTCTTGTCGCGCATCAGACACGCTGTCGCGCGCCACGGGGGAGTGCGCGCCTCGGGCAGGCCAAAATAGGAGCACCACTGGGAATAGGCCTGGTCGAAGGCGTCGACGAGTCGATCCGCGCCCGAGCTGGCGGGCAGATCGGTATAGAGAGTCAGATACTTGCCGGACAGCTCGCGGATACCGGCCGTTTTTAACAGGGCCTTCCCGGGTTCGCGGACCGGCACGGTCGATGCTGTTGCCGTGTTGTCGCGCGCTTCCGATGCCGGATTCTCGCCCGCAACGGCAGGCGTAGTCGAAAATAGCCAGACGGCCAAGAACATGATCTTCGAGGCGGAGTTCGGCATAGCGGTGGCGAGGGGACGACAAGGATGGGGAGCCAATCCTAGCACTCCTCTATTGTACTTTGCCTGCGTACCAACCAAGGAATGGGGATTTTTAGACATTTAAGGCAATCCGGCGGTGCGCTGGCAGCGTACAAGTCATTTCACGCGTGGCGTCCTGATCGGGGCGACGCGGTTCCTGACAGCAGGCATGCGAAATACATCGCTGTTTTACCTTAGGCCAATAAGTCGTTCCCTTTTGGTGTCACGTTCAAATTCTGTTCTCGCCAACTACTCGCCGGGCTGGTCGCGAGATAAACTGAAGATACGAGGGCCTTGGGGGAGGACCGTACGGCAGGGAGTGCATTGACGGATGGATACAGCGCTGCGCGCGTTTGTACCCTTGGCTTTCGTTTTGCTGGGGGGCTGCAGTTCGCGGGTCCCTCTGCCCGAGGTGATTGCCTACACCTCGCTCGATGCCGAATTCGTCGAGCCGATCTATCAGGATTTCAAGCGCACCAGCGGCATCAAGGTCGTACCTGTCTATGACACGGACACGACCCGCTCGGTCGGCCTTGCCAGGCAGATCATCAAGGAAGCATCCGACCCGCGGTGCGATATTTTTTGGAATAGCGAAATCGTGCAGACACTGCGGCTGGACGCGCTCGGGCTGCTCGAAGAATATCCGCTTCCCAGCGACGAAGACCTGCCCGAGATGTATCGTGCGCCGCGCGGCACCTGGCACGCACTGGCAGCGCGTGCGCGGGTGCTGATCGTGAATACCGAATTGACCAAGGACGATCAACTGCCGCGATCGATCCGTGATCTGGTCGACCCGCGCTGGAGCCGTAGGGCGGGCATGGCCAGGCCGCTTGCCGGTACGACGGCCACGCACGCGTCTTGCCTATTCGCCGCATGGGGAAGCGCCGCGGCCGAGCAGTTCTTCCTCGAAATCAAGGACAATCATGTCCAGATCATGGGAAGCAATAAGCAAGTGGCCGTGGCCGTCGGGGCTGGGCAGTTGGCCTTTGGCCTCACGGATTCGGACGACGCTATTGCGGAAGTCGATCGTGCCATGCCGGTCGCGATCGTCTATCCCGATCAAGGTGACGGGCATCTCGGGACGCTATTCATTCCCACGACCGTCAGCATCGTCAAGGGATCGCATCACCCGCGCACGGCGCAGCGCCTCGTGAGCTTTATTCTGTCTCCGGCGGTCGAGACGCAATTAGCGCAGTCCTTCAGCGCGCAGGAACCATTGCGACCGAACGTCGATGCCGAGTCACGACTAAAAATCCCCATGGGGACGCGGCGCATGGACGTCGATTTTCAGAAGGCGGCCGAACTGTGGGAGTCGAGCCAGAAATTCCTGCATGACGAGTTCAACGGTCAATAGCCGTGGCGCGTGCAGGTAGTCGAAGGACGTGCAATCGGTTGCGCCCCTATCGTTGTGGCTTGGCATGCTTATCCGCTTGCTGCGGAAAAGCATGGCACCGATGTGGAGAAGTGATGCGTCGAGAAGCAGCCGTTGATCGGGCGACTCTTACAGCGCCCGGCGGAAGCGGCGTGGGGCGCGGCCGCCACGACCCATTAGCGGGGGCGTGGGCTTGGCGGGTTCGGCCGCCGGATCAGCCCCTTCTTCGCCCGCTGCTTGATCGATTGCGGGGGCGACAGGCTTCGCGATCGCCTCGAAACCTTCGAACTCGTCGCGCGTCAGCAGTCGTTCGATGCGCATCTCGATGCGGGTCAGCTCAGGCCCTTCCTCGGGAGTGACGAAGGTGTAGGCCACCCCCTCGCGTCCCATGCGCCCGGTCCGCCCGACGCGGTGGACATAGTCATCGCAAAAGGCAGGAATATCGTAATTGACGATGTGCGAAATGTTGCTGACGTCGATGCCGCGGCCGACAACGTCGGTCGCGACCAGGTGGCGGACCTTGCCTTCGCGAAAGCGGGCCATCACCCGATCGCGCCCTTTTTGCGGCAGGTCGCCGTGAATGCAGTCGACCCCTTCCATGCGCTTGGCCAGGCTGCGTGTCACCTTATCGACGCCGCGCTTGGTGCGGCAAAAGATGATCGATTGTCGTGGATCTTCGCGCTTCAATAGCCGTACCACCAGCTCCATCTTGCGATCTGGTGCCACGGTGAAATAGTACTGGTCGATCGTTTCGACCGACACGTCGCGCGGCGAGAAGTTCAACGACTCGGGGTCGTGCATGTAGCGCCGCGCGAGCCGTTCGACGGGCGGCGGTACCGTGGCGCTTAAGAGCAGCGTTTGCCGCGACGTCGGACAACGACGCAAGATTTTCTCGATGTCCGGGCGAAAGCCGATATCAAGCATCCGGTCCGCCTCGTCCAACACGACGACGGCCAGACTTTCGAGATGCAGCGTCCCACGGCCGATGTGATCCAGCACGCGCCCCGGAGTGCCGACGACGATATCGACGCCGCGCTTCAGCTTTTCCATCTGCTCGCGAATCGGCTTGCCGCCATAGACTGCGACGACGTGCGTCTTGCGGCCATGCGACAGCTTGACGCATTCTTCGCGCACTTGGACAGCCAGCTCGCGCGTCGGCACCAGGATCAAAGCTTGCGGGCCGCGATGGTCAGGATGCGGATTCAACCGTTCAATGATGGGAATCGCGAACGAGGCCGTTTTGCCGGTTCCCGTGCGCGCCTGACCCAGCACGTCGACACCCGCCAAGGCGCGCGGGATCAAACCGGCTTGAATCTCGGTAGGCTCGATATATCCGGCGTGCTCCAGAGCCGACATCATCGGCTCGGACAGCGAGAGGTTCTGGAATCCGGAAGCGGATTCCACCGGAGGGTGGGACAAGAGATCTTCCTGTGAGGTTGATTCGATTAGCGCCGAGATCAACTTCTCACGGCGCGATTTCATTTTTTGGCAATACGTTTGGATGTAACTATAGCCGGCAAGGGGGGTTGGGTCAACAACCAGCCGTTCGAGCCGGGCTCCAAATCCGTAGCTCCTACCGGCCGCGATTCCTGACAATGACTTAGCTGAAACCAAGACACTATAAAAATAGGCCGGAGCGTCTGCGCGGCTTCCGCCCAGACGCTACCGGCCTTTCTCGTTGTTCCCTCGCGCTTGAAGCGCCCCGGACCGAGCTTACTTGCTGGTCTTCTTGGCGACCTTCGCCGTCTTCTTGGCGGTCTTCTTCGGCGAACGCGTGGCCTTCGGGGTCTTGACGATCTTCTTCTTCGTCATTTTGGCTGCCATATCCTTGGCTCCTTCAAAATAGGGCACCCGTTTCAGAAACGCGAAATCATCCCTCGGGTGCCCGCAGAGGGAAGTCGCAGATTTTCATGTCGAACGTGCGGCACCGAGGACGATTCCGCACGATGTCTTTTGCCCGTGGCATCTCGATCGAGATCGATCAAACGCCCCATGCCGGTGCTCAAACCCCCCGACCGGCGTGGGCATTGAAGCAGCTTTTCGCACTTCACGTCAAGGCGAGTTCGCCAGAATCGCGCCGCGGGCCAACAATTGCGCGCTGGCTTTACCGATCAACGACAACAGAATCGTCCCGTTTCCGTCACGCAAAGTGCCTGTCACGAATGTGTCACCGCTGCCCTCTTGCGCCGGCCACCTGCGCGCGGCCACCGACTCTGCGCTGCTTGGAAGTGAACCCGCCAAACACTATGATTGTCGGACCCGGAAGGGGTCTTTCTCGCGCGCTGATTGATGAATCTCGCCCCTGGCGTGCGTCCCACGAATAACTGCGTCGCGGCGAGCGCAGGCGCCCACAGGAAACTTGTCATGGCTTTGACCATTTCACGAATCGTCGACGCGCTGGAGCCATCGGCCACGATCGCCATGGCGGCCAAAGCGCGCGAGCTGAAGTCGACCGGCAAGACGGTCTACGACTTCACCCTGGGGGAACCGGACTTCACCACGCCCGAGCACATTTGTGCCGCCGCCGTGGCCGCCATGAAGGCCGGCCACACGCACTACACCGCCGCCGGCGGCATCGCCGAACTCAAGGCCGCCGTCGCCAAAAGTTATAAGGAGCGGCATGGGCTGGAATACGCGCCCGATCAGGTCGTGATCTCCTGCGGCGCGAAGCACTCGCTGCACAATGCCTTCACCACGCTTTTGAATCCTGGCGACGAGGTCATCATTCCCGCGCCGTACTGGGTCAGCTATGCCGAGCAGGTGAAGCTGACGGGCGGCGTGCCGGTGATCGTGGAAACCACCGAAGCCAGCGATTTCAAACTGGCGCCGGCGCAGTTGCAACGCGCCATCACACCGCGGACGAAGCTTCTGCTGCTGTGCTCGCCATCGAATCCGACGGGCAGCATGTACACGCCCGAAGAGCTTGGGACGCTGGCCGATATCGTTGTCCAAAAGGATCTGGGTGTCATTTCGGACGAGATCTACGAGCACCTGGTTTACGGCGGCAACCGCTTCGCCAGCTTTGCCACGGTACGTCCCGGCCTGGCCGAGCGGACGGTGCTCGTGAACGGCGTGAGCAAGTCGTACGCCATGACCGGTTGGCGCATTGGCTGGACGCTGTCGCCGAAGAAGCTGGCCAAAGCGATGGACAATCTGCAAAGCCAGGAAACGTCGAATCCATCCAGCGTAAGTCAGTATGCGGCGCTCGCTGCGCTATCCGGCCCACAGCAATGCGTGAGCGAGATGCTGGAACAGTTCGCCAAGCGACGCGAATTCGTCAAGCAGCGCATCACGCAATTGCCGCAGATCACGGGCACGCGGATGAGCGGCGCGTTCTATGCCTTCATCAATGTGAAAGCGCACCTGGGGCGTAAGTACAACGGGGTGCAGGTCGATAACTCGGCGCAGTGGTGCCTGGAACTGTTGTCGCAGCAGAACGTGGCCAGCGTGATGGGCTCGGCCTTCGGGGCCGAGGGCTATGCCCGGCTGTCATTTGCCACAAGCGTGGAGAATCTGGAAATCGGCTTCGATCGCATCGCAGCGTTTCTGCAGAGCCCGCAGTAGACGCTCACTACGATGAACCATTGCTGGCGCTGCGGGCTGGTGATGCTTTATTCGCCGTACGTTGTCGAAGTAATCACTGCCAGCCCGGCTTGTTCGTGCCCGAGGCGTCTTGCCACTGGGGTAGCCAGGCGAGGGCCGTCAGGCGGACCGCGATGTCGACCTTTTTGGGCCGCAGCGAGACAACTTCGAACGTCTCGGTGAGCGGGTCGAGCTTAGTTTGCGCCGCAGCGGTCTCGGCCTGCACTTCCTGTTCGAGCTGCGCTTGCTGGGCCTGCAATGATTCGACCGATTCCTCGGCTTCGGTCACGTCGGCCGATTGCTTCATTGATCTTCCCACGCCGCGCGCGGCAGTCTGCGCCTTGCGTACTGTCGTGGCGCTCAATCGCTTCCGGCCGAGCACCATATCGAGCAACGTGGCGCCGAACGAGATCACGGTCTGCCACCCTTCGGCGCGAGCCTCGCTCTTTTCGCGAGAGACTTTTTGCTCGGCTTTGCGAATGCGATCTTCAAGCTGCGCCTGCTTGGGTGCGTATTTCTCCCGTAGCTTGGCGAGTAACGCGTCGCGCTGTTCGCGGGCTGCCTGCTGTAGGCGAATGCGAAAATCTCGCTCCGACTCTTCAGGCTTCGAGACCTCGTCGAGCGCGGCACTTTTCATCAGGTCGAGTTTGGCCAGCCGATAGACCGCGTCGGCGAACGCCTTTTGCCACCCTGTCACGGCTTTGGCGTTCGATCCCTCGGCCGGCAGCGACGCGAACAAGGATTGTCCGGCCGGTTGCTTTTCCAGATCGTCGTCGGTGAGTTGCGCCGGCGCGGCGGTCGTCCAATCGATGGCGCCGGTCGTGGCGTGAAAATTGGCCAGCCAGCAAATGGGACGCTGCGCGTCGATGGCCAACTTCTTGTCGGTGTAATGCACTGTCGCCAGACCCAAGACCGCTGGCTGATAGACCAGCTTCGCTCCGGCGGGCGATGTACCGCGCAGCGGAACAAAGAATTGCGGAATCTGCGGCGGCACCAGTGGCGGCTGCAATGAGAGGTCGCCTACATCGGTAGCGCTGCTCGTTGAAGTGGCCGTGGAAGCAGAATTCACACTCGCACTGCTGGACGAGCCAGCAGCGGCACCCGATGCCGCATGGACGTTATTCGAGCCACCAGCCGATGCCGCCGGCTGCTGTTCGTCGCAAAGCCTTTTGATCTGATCACGGGCCAGCGGACCGCACAGATAAGACATGGCCCAGCGCGCTTGAAACACGACCGGCGCATCTTCGTGTACGTTGTTCATCAGGAAAATGCGATTCTTCAAGCCGGAAAGCATCTGCATGATCGCCTGCTTGTCAAACTGCGCGCCGGCGCTGGCCGCGGCCCCTTGCAGCCCTTCGATCACCCGGGCTTTGTCGCGCTCGGTTTGCAGTCGGCCTAGGAACCAGGTGCCGGCGTTGGCCAGACCTTTGTAGTCGAGGTCGACGGGGTTTTGTGTCGCCAACACGATTCCCAGTCCGAACGCGCGAGCCTGCTTGAGCAACGTCAACAGGGGCAGCTTGGTCGGCGGGTTGGCGACCGGCGGGAAGTAGCCGAAGATTTCGTCCATGAACAGCATCGCCCGCAGGCTGGTGGCGCCGGATTGCGTGCGCATCCAGGAGAGCATTTCGTTCAGCAACAGCGCGACGAAGAACATCCGCTGCGAATCATCGAGGTGCGCGATCGAAAAGATCGAGACCCTTGGCTTGCCAGTCGACGAGTGCAGGAGGGCCCCCACATCCAGCGGCTCTCCTTCGAGCCAAGCGGCAAAGCCGGGAGCCGAAAGCAGGTTGTTCAACTTCATCGCCAGGGCGAATCGTTCCTTGGCCGGGAAAAACGATTCCAGATCGACGACGCCGATCTTCGTCACCGGCGGTTTTTGCGTTTGTTCGATTAGTGCCGACAGGTCAAGATTTCGCCCAGCGCGCCAGGCCGTTTCCAGAATCGTGGCCAGCAAGATGTGCTCGCGGCCGGTTAGTGGATCGACCGTCAAACCGACGAGCGTCAGTAGGCCGGTTACCGTGGCATTCACGCGCTCGCGAAGCAGATCGGCGTCATCGCGAATCGATTGTGCCGGCGCGGCAAAGGCCTGCAACACCGAGACGCGCCGCCCGGCACTCGAACCGGGAGTGTAGATGGCGAAATCCGCGGCCGCGCGCAGCCGCGCGATGCGATCGCCGTCCTGCCCCCATTCGGCAAGCCCCTTTTTCCACAGCTCAGCCTGCTGCTTGGCGAATTCCTCGGTCGAGACGTTTTGCCGTCGCGCATCGTCCTCGTGAACCCAGGGCTGAAAATCTTCGGGACGAAGTTGTGGGAATGTCAGCAGCAGATTCGTCAGGTCCCCCTTGGGATCGATGACGATGGCCGGAATGCCGTCGATGGCCGCCTCTTCCAGCAGCGTCAGGCACAGACCAGTCTTACCGCTGCCGGTCATGCCGACGCACACGGCATGGGTCAGCAGGTCCTTCGAGTCGTACAACAACAGCTTGTCGCGCGGCTGACCGCGATCGAGGTCATACTCGCGCCCCAAATAGAAGACGCCAAGCTTTTCGAACGAATCAGGTTTAATGTCCATCGCGCATCCTGCGTGCCATACGGAACCGCGGGTTTGGTCGACTTAACGAAATGCAGAGAAGAAGTGATGATCCGCAGATTTCGCAGATGACACAGATTTTAACAAAACGGGTGTCGGTCGTGGCTTCTCATCTGTGAAATCTGCGGACTGTCTGCTGGTGAGTTTACGATTCCGCAGGCGCTGAACCACCGACGGCGCTGACTGTCGGCCATCGTTTTGCCCAGGGACGGGCTTGTTCTAGCTGCGATGCCAATCGCAGCAGCGTTGCTTCGTCACCGTGGCGCGCCATGAAGTGGCTGCCGATCGGCAGACCGGCGTCGTTCCAATAAAGCGGTACCGACATGGCCGGCTGCCCCGTTGCATTCGCCAGCGGCGTGAACGGGCAGTACCCTTGCAGCCAGGCGATGATTTCTTCGGCCGATTGCGACTGGTCCAGTTCGCCCAGCTTGACAGGCGGCCGCGCGAGAACAGGCGTCAGCAGCAGGTCGTATTTCGTCATGAACTGCAGCATCGAGTTGTTCGCCGATTGCAGCGGTCCACTCCAGGCCACGCTGACGTCCGACGGCGTGTTGTTACTATCGATCTCGACCAGCTTCATCGTCCATGGTTCGAAACTGTCGGGCGGAATCTTATTGCCCAGGAATTTCTTGACACTCTTCAATACCCGGCCCGCCACGGCCGCCCATAAAACCAGGAACGCGTCGGCGAACGCCTTTTCGTCGAACTTCGGCGCCGCCTCGTCGACGTTATGCCCGAGGTCGGCCAGGAGCTTGGCTGTGGATTCGATGGCCGCAGCACAGTCGGGATGAACTTTCCTGCCGGCAAAGTCAGTCAGCCGGAAGGCGATCCGCAATTTGCCCGGAGGCGCGCCGACCTCTTGCGCAAACGGCCGAGTTGGCGCGGGAGCGAGCCAGCGCTCTCCCGGCGTTGGACCGCGCGTGGCATCCAATAGCGCAGCGCTGTCGCGCACCGAGCGGCTGACGCAATGCACCACGGATAGGCCATCTTCATGCACGCCGGGCGCCTCGGGATTGCGGCCGCGATTGGTTTTCAACCCGAACAGTCCACAGCAACTCGCCGGGATGCGGATCGATCCACCGCCATCGCTCGCCGAGGCCAGCGGCACCAACCCCGCCGCCACGGCGGCGGCCGAGCCCCCGCTCGACCCGCCCGACGAACGCGTCACATCCCAAGGATTCTTCGTTGCACCGTAGGCGCGCGGCTCGGTCGTGGGGACCAGGCCAAACTCGGGCGTGCTCGACTTGCCGATCACAATCAAGCCCGACTGCTCCATACGGCGCACGACTTCGGATGTGGTTGGCGAGATATTGCCTTTGAAGAATTTCGAACCATAACTCAGGCGGACCCCTTTGAGCGGTTCGAGATCCTTTACTAGAAACGGCACGCCGGCAAAGGGCCCATCCCCCAAGGGCTCGGCCGCTCGCTGGCGCGCCTGCTCGAACGCCGTCGTCACGACGCTATTCAACTGCGGATCGAGCTTCTCAACGCGCGCGATCGCGGCGTTCACCAGTTCGAGCGGCGTGACCTGCTTATTGCGTACCAGTTCGGCTTGTGCCAACGCATCGAGCGCGGCGAATTCGTCGAGCGTCGCTGCGGAGTTGGTTGCCGTGCGAGCGCTCGCCATTCCTGGCACGCCCGAAGCGGCCAGCGCCGCGGCCGTGGTTCCCAGGAACTCTCGACGCGTCGACTTATACATGTCATGCCTCGTGCGCAGGGACGTTTGATGGTGCGAAGTTTCGCGGCCGTTGGGGCTTATCTTACACGCCTCGCGCGCCGATTGCGTCCCAGCCAGCACCGGTCGCTATAGCTGATCGTATTCGGTTTCAAACAGCAGCGTGGCTTCGCGGACGTCCCCGTTTTTGAATCCCCGGCTGAACCAGCGTTTGCGCTGCTCCGACGTGCCATGCGTGAACGCGTCCGGCACGACGTAGCCCTGGGCTTGCTTCTGCAAACGATCGTCGCCGATCTGGTTGGCCGCATTCAGGGCCGATTCGACGTCGCCCGGATCGAGGTAATCGAATTTCTCCTGCGCGTGATGGGCCCACACGCCAGCCAGGAAATCAGCCTGCAGCTCCAGCCGCACCGAGGCCTGATTCTTGTCGCCGCGGCCGAAGCCGCGCTGCTGCTGTGCCATGTCGGCAAAGCCCAACAGCCGCTGCACGTAATGCCCTACTTCGTGTGCCAAGACGTAAGCTCGGGCGAATTCGCCGGGAGCGTGCAGCTTGCGCTCCATATCGCGATAGAAGGCCAGGTCGATGTAGACATTGCTGTCACCGCCGCAATAAAACGGACCGACCGCGGCGCTGGCCAGCCCGCACGCCGATTCGACGCGACCGCTGAAGAGGACCAGCGTCGGCGATTGGTAGCGGCGGCCCATCTTCGAAAATATGTCCGACCAGACCAGCTCGGTATCGTTAAACACGACTTTGCTGAAGCTGGCGAGACGTTCTTCCTCGGGATCGGCGGGACCTTCTTCGGCCGGCGCGCCAGGGGCGCCAACGTTCACGCCGGGCGCGTTGAGCAACTGTTGTGGATCAACACCGAACAAGAGGGCCAAAACGATAATCACCAGCAGACCGCCGCCCCCCATGGCCACGGCCGGCCCGCCCATCCGGCGGCGATCGTCGACGTTTTGACTTTCCTCGCGACCTTCCCAGCGCATGACGTTACCCCGTAAGAAAAATCCGGAAGTGATTGTGATCGAGCCGGTAGCAAGGGACGAACGCCCCTCGGCGGATCGCGCGCCGCAACGGAAATCTACCACGATTTCGCTTGGAGCGCGGCATCCGCACGACCCGTGGGCATATTAACCATGCGGCGCAGCGCGGACAACAATTCTGGAGATGACGAGCGGCGGGCGTAGCGAAACCCCGGCGAACAACCCGGAGAGTGCCCGCTCGAACTGGGCCTTCGTGCAATCGGCGTTTTATGCGCCGTGCTTCATCAAGCGACCGGCGCGATTCCAGCCGATGACGCCGCAAATGATGCCGGCGATCAGGGCCAAGAGCGGGAAGGCCAGGATCGCGATCTCGGCGGCGCTGCCGGCGCTGGGATCGTTCGGATACAGGAAGGTTGCCACCACGCCGATGAGAATGCCGAAGGCAATCGTTATGACGAACGAGAGGAACACGCCCATGACCATGCCCACCGCGGCACCCATCAGTTTCGAGAAGATCTGTGGCATAAGGGGACGCGCCGTTGACGTTTAAATTCTGGTAGTAGACACGAAACCTGACGTCGCTTGCCCGGCAAACCGGCACGCTCGATCGCCTGGCAAAATATAGGTTGCGGAAAGCAACCAGCCGGCCTCGATAACCGGTGATTTGTGGTACCGGTCAGCAGAAACTGTCCTCAAGGACGCGCTTCGAGACGGGCAAAGCGTTGTCGCAGGGCACCCAGCCCGGAGTGCGCACGCTCAGCGGCCGCGCGCGTCGAGACGACGAGTTCGCCATTCTCGACAAAGTAGCCAAGACCGAGCGGCGCGAGAAATCGATCCAGTGTTTCGCCGAGCGGCGCGTCGGTAACCCGATCGGTAATCGTCAAGGCCGTCGGGCGGCTATAAAACAGGATGCCGGCTGCGGCAAGCTCAGGATCATCCGCGCGCCAGGCGAAACTGTGCTTGTTCGAGAGATAGTCAATTACGTCCCAAATAGGCGTCTGCGCAAATTGAACGTTCGTGCGTTGATCGAATTTGCCGCGATGTACCAACGTCAGGCACAGCGCTGTCACGCTCATCAGCGCAAGCAACCCCGTGATACTGAATTGAAGCCAGCGGCGACGTGCGGTGTTCGACATACGGCATCACGGTGACTGCGGCTACGACCGTATTTTACTCGCAGCGGGCACCCAATTACCACGTAACTTCCACTTCTTGCAAGTTGGGTAGCTTTTCTCGCAAGGCGTCGATTCCAGCGTGGGCACGCACTCCTTCAGCACGCGTCGTAATGATGAGACGATTTTCTTGAATTCGAAATCCCAAACCAAGCGGATTGAGCATCTGATCAATAACATCTCGCGGCGGCGTCCCCTTCTTCGTGTGCAGCGTGATCTTCACGTCGGATAGCCCGCTCTGATCACCACCGATCTTTTCGACGTCGACGCTGCATTCCATGTCCAAGACTGACGCAAAGTAATCGAACATATCTGTTAGCGGGATTTCTTCGGAGTCATGGTCGCCGAAATACTTAGAATCCAGACAATCTGCGTCGCGTCGGTTTGAGCAGATAATCTTTTCAAGCTTTCGAAGCGAGTGCAAATGGACCATGCCGGCGTCAGTGACCGGCGCGCGAAGCTCAAGGAACTTCAATTCTGTCAGATGAGACAAACTCAGCAGGGCATTATCGGTGAACGAGCCCTCTACAGTCAGATACTCAAGGCGAGTAAGGTTGGCGAGATATGACACGCCGACGTCGGTAATCGCAGTATTTGGATCGGTCGGGTAACTATTGGATGCGAGGATCAATGACTTCAGCGACGTCATTTTGCTTAGCTGTTTGACGTCATCATCGTTGAGCGAATCACTAATCAGGCAAAGCCCGTCAAGCTCCGGAAACTGCATGACCGCCTGAATAAAGGGCCGCAAATGTTGTGCGGGTATGGTGTGACTTTCAACGGTAACGTCTACGACCGTTTGAAAGTAATCGTCACCGACGATAGCGCGCAGCCAAGCGGGACCACGAGGAGTGGGAAGCTCTGGCCAGGGTGTGCTACTCCACTCAAAGTCGTACCGGACGAAGCCTCCGAGCGCCTGAATTTGCTCCACCGCATGGTGCTTACGGCGCGCGGGGATTACAACCAGCGCGCAAAACGTGGCCACGAGTGTTACCAACACAAGCAGCCCAAAAATGCTGAATTGAAACCAGCGGCGACGTGCGGTGTTCGACATACGGTCTCGCCATGACTTCGGCTACGACCGTAGTTTACTCCCGTCGCATGGCTACTTCAGCAGCCATCCCACGGCGTCGAGCGTTTCTTTCTCTTCGGTGCCGTCGTACGAGGTCACGGCATCCGGCTTGCCGGCCGCTTGATAGGCGGCCGCGACGATTTCCGGCGGTTGGCTCCCCTCGCCCGCCAGCCATAGTGTGTGCGGCGCCGCTAAGGAAAGGAAACCGGGGACGTCGCCGTACTTCACCGCACCGGGCAGGAAGTTCACGTCGTCGATCTCGGTGAGCTTCGCGAAGCGGAAACCGGCGGTATCGATGGCCGCGCGATCAACGGCCGTGCCGGCTTGCGCTATGGCCGCGGCCACCCACGGACCTGCCCCGTCGAGACCGATCAGATCGACGCGCTCAGGCTTGTCTTCGTGATTCTTCACAAAGGCCACGATCGACAGCAGATCCTGCACGCGCGCCGAAAACAGCGGATGGTTGTAACCGGTGGTATAGCCCGAGAAAGCGCGGTCGTTTTTCACGCGTCGCGTCTTGGTGGGCGCCTTGCCATCGGCGTTGAATTCACCTTGATAGAGCAGGTCGACCCCAACGACGGTCGTGCCGGCGTCGAGCAGCTTGCGCACTTCCGGTTTAGGTCCGCCGTCGCTGCCGAACAATCCAGACTTGCCGGCCTCGTCAGCCCAGACGACGACTTTCTTGTTCCACTGCTTGGGATGCAGAAAGATGGTCGGCAGTTCGGAACCGTGCTCTCGGTTACGGACGAGTCCGAGAAACTCGGTGTAACTACCGCGGTCCTTCTCGGCCACGTTTTCGTAAGAAAGTTCGTCGGCGGTCGGCAAGCGGTGACCGATCATCACGTCAGCCGCGCCACCGATCACGCGGCGGTATTCGTCCAAGGTTTGCGCATCCTTTGGCGCGAGCGCCGCGATCTGCTGTCGCGCGTCGTCGGTCATGAAGCGCAATAGGCTGCGCTCGTAATCCTCGCCTGAGGGCGGGCGCGGGTGCGAGCTGTCCCAGACGGTCATTTCGTCCTTCGAGAGCGGGACGTAATCTTCCTCGACGACCGGCTCTTCCTGGTCGAGCTTCAGATGATGGTTGAACCAGCTATACATCACTGCGCGGCTGACGTAGTTGTAGTTGTGTCCGAAGTGATTCAGCGGCTTGGCCATGATGTTCAAGTCCGCACCGAGCAGCTTGTAGAGCTGCTGCAGCTCGGGCAGACCCTTAGTAGCGATTTCCTTGGTCCAATCGTCGGCGCCGGTCATTCCCAGCGGCTTGGGGGCAAACAGCCCGGCGAATTCAACGTTGCCGGTGTCGACCCGCAACAGCGGCGCGTTCTCGCACGTGCAGCCCCCCTGCATCCCGGTCGACACCATCACAGCGGGAAAGGCGACGGCCGGTCGCGGGTCGATGCCACACAGTAAGAAGGTCTGCGTGCCGCCACCGCTGGCGCCGGTTACGCCGATGCGCGCCGGATCAACATCGGTAAGCGAAGTGAACCAATCGAGCGCCCGAACCGAGTTATACGTTTGCAAGCCCATGATGCTCTGCAAATGCAGTTCGGCCTGCGGGCTGAAGAAGCCCCAGTCGTCGGCCGCTTCCATCTGCGGCCGGCGGCGTTGATGCCGATGGGCCAGGTCAAACGAAAGTTGCTCGCTATCGGCGTAGCCCACCATATCGTACGAGAAAACCACGCAACCCATTCGCGCCAGTTGCACGCACAGCGATTGCAAAGGGCTGCGACCGCCCAGCTCGAAGCGCTCGCCTCCTTCGACCAATTGTTTGCGTACGACGTCGCGGCCGGCATCGTGAAAGCGGCCGTGGTTCCAATGACCATGTGGAAACAATATGCCTGGGCATTTGCCGGTTGCGTCCTTCGGCCGATACAAGCTGCCGGTGACGAAGTGTCCTGGGTAACTTTCCAGATAAACGCGCTCGACGGTGTATTCAGGCCGCTCGACGCGGCCGTGGATCACGGCGTTGGCCGACGTCATTTTCGGCATCGGCCAAATGCCCTGCGAGACGAGGATCTGGCGGCGCACTTCCGCGGCGCGCTTGTTCCAGGCCTCGACCGACGTGGGGGGCGTGAACGGAAAGTAACCGTCCAAGTCTTTCAACGGCTCGAGCCGCTTATCCGCAGGAAGCTTGCCTTCGGCAAGCACGCGCGGCGCAGCGTTCACCGCGGCCGGATTGGCAGGATCGGCCGCGGCTGAGTTCGATGCGAGAACCGCAAGTGAACCAACGAAGGCGCTGACGATGATGGCCAAACGAACCCGAACAGAAATCGTCGCGGGCATGGGTGCAGACTCCGGAGGCGGGGTACGGGGCGGAGGGGCAGGCAAGCTGACTATCTCTGCCACCACTGTAAATCACGGCCAAGCGCGGTGCCAGAGCCGGCCGCAGAGGCGGGATTTCTAGTTTGGCAAGCAAGAATCCCGCACCACACCAGCGACGACGTGCGCCGAAAGATTAGTACTCCTTGCCATCGGTCGGCTTGGATTCTTCCGACGAGCCGTTTTCCGATTTCTGCGGCCCGTCGCTCGGCGTCATTTCGCGCAACAATTGTCCGGCAACAGCGAGATTCCATTTCGAAACCCTGGTGGCAAGACATTTTTCGAGATACTCGCGCGCCAGGTCGTCGTGACCGTGATCATGCAGGTAACGCCCCGCGAAATAATCGAGGTTGGCCTGATTGTGGACGTCGTAGGTTTTCAGTTGCTCGTCGAGGGCCGCGACGTTGGGCGCCGCGTCCGCTGGCTGGTGGTAGGCGTCGTTCAGCCATTTGGCGAATTCGATATTGGCCGTGGGGAGATTCCCCTGCCCGGTGAGCTTCGAACCGCGATCCACGGCGCCGACCAAGGCCGCGTCACGGGCCGCGGTGTTGCCGGCCTGGTCTTCCAACAGCGCCAGATGAATCGCGGAATAGGGCTGGCCCGAGATTTCGAACGCCTTGGCAAAGGCTTTCTTCGCCAGGTCTTGTTTATCGCATAACAGGTGATAAACGCCCAAGCGGTCCCAATCATTTCCGTTCGAACTGAGCGATAGCTGCGGGGCGATTTGTTTGGCCAGCCGCTGGGCCGCGTCCTTATGTCCGTGGCCGGTGCGGCAGCACCAGAAGAACCAATCGAGTCGCGAGTCGGAGTAGCGCTCGGCCGTGGCCTGAACCAACTCCTCGGCCTGATCCCAGTTCTCCAGCCCTTCGTGGCAGTCCGCCGCGCAGATCATGGCCCAGGCGGCACCGCTTTGCGCCGCGGCGTTGGCGTACGGTTGCGCGCGGTGGAAGTCTTGCTGTCCCATGAAGTAGCGGGCCAGCTTGACCTGCGTGTTGGCATGCGACAGCGCAAAATCCTCGTGCTTCAGCGATTCTTCGAGCGTCTGCTGCCATTTGTCGGTTTGCTTTTGCTTCCAATAAACGTCGGCCAGCGTGCCGAATCCCCATTGGTCGGGGGACAACTCGATGTAGCGCTGCAGGCAGCGTTCGGCATCGGACGACTGCCCCAACCGGGAATAGCGCAGGCCGAGCGCCTTGCAAACCACGGCTTGATTGCGCCCGTCTTTTTCCCAGTCGACCAGCTTGTCCTGCGAGTACTCCGGATCGTTCGCCACCAGTAGTGCAATCGCTTGCGGCGAGTGGGGACTGACCGTTTGCAGCAGGTGAGCAAACTCTCGCGCATTGGCGAATTGCGCCATGCGTTCGAGGTCTTCGGCCGTGTGATCTGTATGCCGCCAAATCTTGTCCCACCAAATCGTACGTATGCTGCCGCGGTCGGCGCTCGCATAACCGATGCGCTGATGAACTGGCAACAAACTCAAGCCCAGGTCCACGGCCTGCGAGCTTTCCAACAACTTCGCGATTTGCTGCACGTCGCGCTGTGGGTCGAGGATGGCCGTCTTCGCCAGAGGCAAGTACGGATGGTCTGCCACGGCGGCGAACGCGGTCGGCAGTTGATCGCGGTAGCTGGACGACGGCAGCCCCAGCCCATCGTGGAAGAATTCCAGGCGCCGGAAGACGTGAACGATTGTTATGTCTTCGAGCAACCGGCCGAGTAATTCCCAGCTCGGCTCGCGCGTGTCACGGCCGACGGCACCCGCCTGCACCAAGCTCTTGACCAGCGCGGCACGCGGCGCACCGCCGGCCCAGGCCGGATCGGGATGCCCTTCGATCATGCCCAGCGCGCGGCTGCGCAGCTCCTCGTTCACGCCGGCCGGCAGATCGGAGAATTGCCGCAAGCGATCTTTGATTCGCTCCCCCAATTCCATCGGCGCTTGCACCGTGGTCGTATGTCGATTGATCACGCCCGAGTACCGGTCCATCGAATCACAGATCGCATAACACTCGGGCACCACCTCCAGCGCTTTACGGCCGGCGGTCAATGCCATGCTTTCGCAATTGGAATTCTCGACGACCAGGTAGGCGCACAGCGCTGCGAGTTCGGCCAGATCGTCGTCGGCCGGAGGCTTTTCGAGCGCCGGGGCGTCGTAACGACAGAGTGCTTCGATCAAGGGAACCCAATGCGTATACAACGGTGGGCGAGCTCCCTCGGCCAACATTTCGTCGGCCGGCACGTCGTTTTCGGGGGTCGCGGCTTTCAAGTCGGCCAGGGCCGCGGCGTGCAATCCGGCCAGCGCTTCGGCATAGGCGCGATGTTGCAATGACCAGGGGCTTTGCTCGTCGCGCGCCACGAGCCGCTGCGCGTAAAGCAGCGATCGCGCGGCGAATGCCTTGTGCGAGGCGTTCCAATGGAACTTCGTCAATTGGCCGAGATTGGCGTACACGCGCACCAGGGCCGCCAGCGTCTGCGCCGATTCCCCCTCGTCGCGCACCAGCTTATGCACCTCGCGCAGCGCAGCCATTTGCGAAAAGAAGTTCAACTCGGCGAGGCGTTTTTTCGACCGCTCCGCGAGAAGAACGGTCTTGTCGACTTTGTTCGCGTTACCCTGCATGCCGGCTTTGCGCAGCGCGTCAGGAATCTCGGTGCGTGTGAGCGGTTCAACAGCAACGACCAGCGCCGCGTAATCGACCAACTTGCCGACGCCACTCGGATAAGGGAGTTCCTTCTCGTAAAGAACCTCGGCGGCGTCGCCCTCGCCGCGCGTGATGCGCAGGCGTACAAACTTTCCTTCGCTTTCAGCGGTGTGCGCGTCGAGTACGAGCGCATTAGCATCGTCCGTCGGCGCCATACTCTCGCGCAGCGTCATATCGCGCGTGGCCAGGCCGAGCTCTTCGCGCGCGGCCAGCAGCACGGCCTGGCGCAGAATTTCGCGGACCAGCAACTTGGCGGGCGTGAACCTGGTCAGCGAGTCGGGCTCGGCCGCGGCGAGACAAAACGATTTCGGGCCAGTTTCGGTCGTCGTCGGTTCCGCGGCGTTGGCAAGGGAAACGACGACGATGCCCAACGATAATTCAGTGAGCAGTCGCGCAAGAGCGCTGCGCATGGCGGTCCTCCGTCTGCACGACCGAGATTGAAGCCTGGATCCCGCCCGGCGACCGCAGGGGCCTTTGTTAGGGGCGCATCGCCAAGGTTATCCGCGACTGTACTGCCGCCACGAAGCGAAAGCAAGAAAGGGACGACCGTGAACTTATTTGCGTTCGGTGAACTACGTTGAAATGCACTTTCAGAGCAGGCAGAAGCCGTCTCGTATTAGGCGGAACCCGCAAAGTCGAAGCACGAACGCTGAAATGACACTCGTTGCAGCGGCACTGACGAGAATCAGACTGACGGGAAAGTCTTCGGGGTCAATTCGGTGAATCCCGCTGATGAACGCGACAGCAGCCAGAGCAGTAAGGGCTCGCCAGACGCAGTTGCGACTTCCGAATATCGCGAGAAAAAACAGAAAACATGGGACGGTGTAAACAATCCCGATGACAAGTTGTCGGAGCAGTTCAATTTCAAATATTGTCAGGTGCCGAGGCTGCATCTTGTCAACCTCGACTAGCATCGGTCCGAGGAAGGGAACTGCAACGAGCAAGCCGGCAACACCGGCCATAAGTAAAAGAACTTGCCGAGTTCCGAATTGAAGACCAGCTTGAGTCGTTGAAACTGCCTCACGATTATCTCGTCGGAGACGATAACTTGCGCCGCGAAGCAACAATGCTCCTCCCAAAGTGACGACAGCCGGAGCCACAATAACCGCGCAGAGCAAGACTCCACCATATCGATAGACAAGCCGTGGGAAGAAAGTGTAGTTCAGTGCCAGCAGGGCGTATGCGATCGACGCAACTAGAACGCGACGTCTAAGCGACATCTCCGTCAAGCCGCACCAAAACGCAACGAGAGTTGCATCGCTAACCCAGAGACCATACGCCAGAAATGCGTGGAAGAAATCTTCGTCATACCTTGGCCAAAAAGGCCTGACGAGAATGGGCGGCCAGCACAGCATCCACAGGTAGCCAATCACTACCGTTTGCATGGCCACAAGCAGCAGAACAGTTCGCACCGGATGCGCCGACGTTCGTTGCAGGTGCCTTATATGAACGAGCGATGGGGAATCCACGTGTCACCATTTCATATGGCGGCTTGCTTCAGATTTCAGATTGATTACGACCGTGGAAGCGTCCACCGGTTCATGTGAATGCTGCCGACACATGGTTCGTGTACATCACGCTGCGACGAAAGCACGCCATCGGCATACGCCATTTTAACGTGATCCACCTTGCGGCGGTGCGTGCTTGCGTAGGAAGCTCGTGAGCAACCCCTGGTCGACGATGCCCTGCGGCATCAGTTCAGTCCGGTCGGCCAAGGCCAGACGGCGACCGTCGCCATCGCAGATATACAAAACCGGCAACTGGAGCTCGGCCAGGTCGATACCGCGCCCACGGGCGACCTTCGGCCCTTGTTCGCTCTTTTTTCTTGCCACGTCGATGGGGATCATCTGGTAGTCGCTCAGCGCGGCGAAGATCGATCCTTCGGTTTCATAGAACGCCTCGAACAGATTCTGTGTCGCGCCGGCCACGGGATCGGCGAAGACGAGCAGCACTCGCCGATGCGATTCCTCGGCCCCGGCGACGGCAGCACTGTAAGCCGCCAGCGGTTTTTCGACGGCGGCGAAATCCTTGAGCACGCGATCTCGCAGGCCGGGCGTAGGGCGCTGCCGTTCGTTGACGATCACGTCTCCAAACTCGATCGGCTGCGCCGACGTGGCGCGCACCTCGGCCACGTTGCGGCTGCGACCAGCCTTGGGGTCGGTCACCATTGAGACTTCGATGGCGCGCCCCACGATTATGTGCTCGAGCGTGAAGCGTCCCTCGCCATCGGTTTCGGTGCTGCCGCCCCCCGAGGTACGCCATGGTGCATCCGCGCCCCCCATGTAGACGCGCGTACCATAAACCAGCTCACGCCGGGTAAGCGGCTTCTTCGTGACTGCATCGACAAGCCGTCCCCGGGCTGTGGCCACCGGATTGAGCGCGATCGTGGCGTGTCGTTCGTCGGACGTTGCATCGGCGACGCCAGCGAGCGTCTTGTCCTCGCTCGTCGCGAACAGCACCAGCGGATGCAACGAACGGGTCAGTTCGAAGCGGCCCTCGGCGTCGGTCGTGACCGATAGATCCGTTGGCGCCAGATGACTGCGATACACGCCACTTACCTTGGCGTTGGGCACAGGGCGCGGCGGATTTCCCGTCACAACCAGGCCCGAGAATGGCCCATTCTCAGGCCGCGGCGCGACGAAGTCGAACGTCAAATCTCGCTCGTCGGTAATTGTGAACTTCTGGATGTCGGTCTGACTCGGACCGCGCACATCGAAATTGCCAGGCCCGGCGAAGAATTCGTAGTAGCCCTCGGCGTCGGTCTTTCCCCACTGCACGATCATGCTCCGGACATAGTGCCGGGGGCGATCGTCGTCGGGCAGCTCAATCTGCTCACCGGCCTGATTCAAATCCTGGCCATATTGATACAGCGACACGTCTTGATTAGCGATCGGGCTGTCGTCCGTGCCCAACGTAACGCGGCCATGAATGCGCGTGGCCGGCTGCAGCTTGATTTCGAGATTGTCGATCGGTTTGCCGCGCCGCACGACAATCCCATCGCGCGGCGCCGCGGCCCATTGCCGATCCTGCACGACGATCATGCACAACTGTTCGGGCCACGCCTGGAATTCGAACCGGCCGTTTTCGTCGGTCTTCGTGTGATCGCGGAAGTCATCAAGGTCGTAACTCTCACCATCGGCGACCACATTGATGCCTGGCGCTGGGCGACCATCATCGAAGCGGACATGGCCGCTGATCGGCACAACGCGCTCGAGCCGGGCGGTGACCTGCCCGTGATCTTTCGCAGGATCATAAATGACGCGGCGTCGAGCGTAGGCGTCGCCGCTCAGCGGCCAGAACTGCAACATCTCGGTCGACCATTTCGGGATCCAGTCGAACGTAGCGACGCCGTCTTCGTTGGTGATCGCTCGAAACTCGGACTGAATCATTGAAAAATTCACCTGCGGCTGTTTCGGCTTGTCGAGTAGCCACAAAGTCAGAGGTACTGCCGCGGCCGGCTTTCCGTCAGCGTCGACGAGTTTGATCTTTACGGTTTCGGCCCCCGCGAGCGTCAGCGACACCGTCTCGCCAGACTTGGGTTGCGGTGGGAACGTTTTAGGATCGATAGGGCGGCGTCGACTTCCATACGAAACGTAATCCAGGCCAACGCCAGCTTTGTAAGCTACGATGTCCGCCACGAGCAGATCTGCCGGGCCACGTAGCGCAGCGCTGCCCAAGGCATCTGTGATAACCACCGGATAGACGAGATATGTGGATATCACAACAACACGAGCCTCGGCGACCGGCGCGCCCGCTGCATCGACCACACGCACAGGGATGTCTCGCGCAGGGGCCAGCGTCAGCCGCAGATCGAGCATGTCCGCAACTAGCTCGTCGCGCTCACCGTGATCAGGCTGTGAATAGAATGTTTGCCACGAACCATCGGCGGTCGCGGCATGCAGCGCCAGGTCGTAGGCGTACTCGCGGGGAATTCGTAATTCGAATCGGCCGTCGGTGCCGGTGATCGTAGACTCAGTTTGGATATGCCAACGAACTCCTGTGACTTTGACACCGGCTGCCGGCCGATCGTCCGCATCGACCACAGTGCCGGTTACGAGCAACGGTTCTTCCGCTGAGCTGGCTGCGCTATCCACGGCGCGAACGCACCGGACAAGAACAACCGTGCCGAAGAGGAGCGCCAGAGTGACGCATACCGGCGAGAAGCGATGTTGATGTCGTTTATATGTTCGTAACATGCGCATCAGTTTAACGCAGAGCATGCCGTGATGCGAAGAAATTACATGGCCGGAGTGCCGGGCGATTTCCGATGCAACGAAGCGTCATGCGGGTTCGTATTCAAGCATCGGTTGCGACGCCGGGCGCTTGTCCCCGCGCGCGGCAGACTGCCGCATTACCCGTCGCGGGCCGTCAACAATGATCGCAGGGCGGTAATATCTGCCGGCTTCACCAGATGATGGTCGAAACCGGCGTTGCGCGTTCGTTCGCGATCTTCCGACTGCCCCCAACCGGTTAATGCGATCAGCATGATATTGTTGAAATCCACGCGGTTGCGGATCCGCCGGGCAACTTCGAATCCATCCATGCCAGGCATGCCGAGGTCGAGCAAGACGACGTCGGGCCGAAAGCCCTCGATCGTTGCCAGGGCCGTCGCTCCATCGTGCGCGACTTGCACCTCGCTGCCGAGATACTTTAACAGCATTCCCAGGCTGGTGGCCGAGTCTTTGTTGTCATCGACCACGAGCACCCGGCGCTGCGGCAAGCTGGCGGGCGTTTGGCGAATCGACGGTACTCCCGCGTCGTAGGGCTGCGACGCCGCAACGGGCAATCGCACCACAAACTCGCTCCCTTGCCCTGCCCCTGCGCTGTGCACCACGATCGTGCCACCGTGCATTTCGGTGAGACGTTTTACAAGCGTCAGGCCGATTCCTAAGCCCCCTTGAGCGCGATCTGTCGACCGGTCGACCTGCATGAACATGTCGAATACTTTCGGCAGCAGCGCGGACGATATTCCAATGCCGTTGTCGCGCACAGAAACCACGACCTCGTCTCCGTCGCGACGAGCAGTCAGCCAAATCTGGCCGCCGGGGTTCGTGTATTTAGCGGCATTGTTCAGCAGGTTCGCGAATATCTGCCCGAGTCGCACCTCGTCCCCGAACAGCTTGATCGGTTCCTGTGGAATGGTGATCGCGAGTTGATGGTCGGCGGCCATCATGAGTGGCTTGCTGGTTTCCATGGCGCTACGCAGGACGGTCGCCAGGTCGGTTTCCTCTTTTCGCAACTCGATTAGTCCGCGTGTGATGCGCGACAGCTCCATCAAGTCATCCACCAGGCGGACCATCTGATTGACCTGACGGTCCATCATGTCGTACACGCGGTCGGCGGTCGCGTCATTTCCGCCGCTCATGCGCAGAATATGCAGCGAGTTGCGAATCGGAGCGAGCGGATTGCGCAGCTCGTGCGCCAGGGTGGCCAGAAACTCGTCCTTGCGCCGATCAGCCTCGAGCAAAGCCGCCTCGGCCTGCTTGCGCTGCGTGATGTCGCGGGCGACCTTCGATGCGCCAATAACCGCGCCGGCGGAATTCCGAATCGGCGAAACGGTCAAGGAAACATCCAGCCGCCGCCCATCCTTCGCCACACGCACGGTTTCCAGGTGCTCGATGCGCTCGCCGCGACGCAACTTTTCCAAAAGAGCAGGCTCTTCCTCTTGTCGTTCCGGCGGAATCAGCCGCGTGATCGATTGCCCGATCATTTCTTCAGCCGAGTACCCGAACACGCGCTCGGCGCCCGCGTTCCATGTTTCGACGATTCCCTCCAACGATTTGCTGATGATGGCGTCGTCTGATGATGCGACGATGGCTCCTAGACGCGATTGAGTTTCAAGAGCCAGTTCCTGCTGGGTCAGTTGATTGCGTATTTGATACTGCCGTTGCCGGGCACGCAGTGCCGTACGAAGGACGCTGACCAGGGCGGCCACGCGTGTCGGTCGCTCGAGAACCGTTACGTTTCCGAGCAGTTCGATCGAGCGTGCCACGGCGGCCGAATCGGCTCCCTGCCTGGCGATGAGAATTATCGGCAAATCGGACCATTTCGGCTGACGGTTCAACCACTGGGTAAGGCAGCCGATGCGACTTTCGACAACCACTTCTTCAGCCAGCACGACGGCCGCGGCGCCGACGTCCAACTGCTGGCAAATCTCTTCCGGGGTGGCGCAACAGACGCACGCCATGCCCGCCTGAACGAGGATCGCCTCGGTCAACGCCGCGTCCTTGGTCGTGGGCGCAAGAACCAGGATGCGCTGCTCGGGATCCTCTCGGTCGCCTTCGGTCACGATCCGGTTCCTTCCCTTTGCGGAGTGGAACTCGGCTCGATCGTGGGGACCCCGGTAAGCACGCCGCGGAAGTTACGCAACGGCTCACCGACATGAATACCCCCTGCCTTCATATGGAACTCTCGAATCGTTCGTTCGTGCGCTCCACCACGTTTCTTAACAACGGAAATGGCCTGTCGCACTTCACCCTGGGCTTCGAAGTACCGCAGCAGAATGACCGCATCGGCCAGATAACTGGCGTCCACGGGCGACACCATGGGGCCGCCTATCAGTCCCTGGTGCGCGCCAATCAGAATCGTGGCGACTCCCACCTGCCCAAGATAAGTCAGCATCTCGTGAAGTTGAATAATCAAAAAACGCTCGTCGGGCATGGCGTTGAGATAGCCATTCAAGCTGTCAATCACGATCACCGCAGCGCTTTGTTGCTCGACGGCACGACGAATCGTGTGCGCAAATTCCCCGGGGGACAACTCGGCAGGATCGACTTGCTGGATCGTGACGCGACCATTATCCAAATGCTTTTGCAGGTCCATCCCCAGTCCCGCGGTCCGGCTCAATAACGTATTCGCGCTCTCATCGAAAATGAATAGGGCCGAGTTCAACCCCTGCTCTGCCGCCGACGTGACAAATTGCGCCGCTAGCGAGGACTTTCCCGAACCCGGCGCGCCAACCATCAGGGTACTGGTTCCGCGTTCGATGCCGCCGCCGAGCAACGCGTCCAACTCGACGATACCACTACCAAGCTTTTCCATAAACTGTGGAGAGCGATGCTCGCTGGCCACAAGCCGTGGGAATACCTCGAGCCCTCCACGTCGAATGATGTAATCGTGGTAACCGCCCCGGAAACGCACGCCGCGGTACTTGACGATCAGCAACCGCCGTCGCTCGGATCCGTATTCGGGATTAACCTGCTCCAACCGCAACACGCCGTGCGCGATGCTTTGCACCTGCAGGTCGCGATCCGTGCTCGTTAGGTCATCTAAGAGCAAGACCGTGCAGTTTCGACCGGCGAAGAACTGCTTCAAGGCCAGGATCTGGCGGCGGTAGCGCAACGGATTGGCCGCCAACAATCGCAATTCCGAAAGCGAATCAAAAACGACGCGGGTGGGCTTGATCCGTTCCACGTCCGCCAGAATTGTCTTCGTCGTCTCGCTCAATTCGACCTCGGACGGATGAAACATCGTGTATTGTTCATCCGGCCGCAGCACGTTTTCCGAAGCGACTAGTTCGCGGATCGTAATCCCGTCCAGGTTCCAGCCGTGCGAGGCGGCAACCTCGTGGAGTTCCTCTTCAGACTCCGACAGGGTCACATACAGCACCGGCTCACCGCGTTTGGTCCCCTCCAACAGGAACTGTATCGCTAGCGTCGTTTTTCCGGAGCCAGGCACCCCTTCCAGCAGGTAAAGCCGGTTCCGAGTCAACCCCCCACGCAGGATATCGTCGAGACCCGGAATACCTGTCGCCGAACGATTGCTGGCACATTGATCCGAATCATCTGTCATCAACATCAGCCCTTCTGCATAAAAACGCGGTCGTGCTTTGGCCCCGATTCTGAGGGTTGTCGGCCCGCGGAACAAGCTACGCGTTCTGGTACCTGAAGCACCTGTGGCAGTCCAGCGATCAGTTCGATTGAACGCAAAGCGATCGCCTCGCGGCATCGCTGTCGCAAGTTGCTCTCCTGATCGTCGCCCAGCAATGACTTCCGTCGAAGGCATCGCAGGCTTCGATCCGCCCCCTGCCCGACAAATCGAAGCCTTGAGTCGTCACGCTACGCTTACCCCCGCGAACTCGTTTCGCATCAAGAATGCAAACAAACCGCAAGTCACAAGACAATCGATGCGAATGGGGCAAAGTTCGCGAGTAACGAAAGAGCAATTCGCGCACCAGAAGCTAAGCGAGGCCGGCTTTCCCGACAGGTTCGGTTGGACAGCGGATGGTTTTACTATCGGGAAACGCGGGCGAAATTAAGGAACTGCAAAGTCATGCCATTGGCGCCATTCAAGGTTCGGCGCGTGCCTGTTCGATCGCTACATTTCCCGACGTTCGGATGGTCCCGAGGACCCCAAGCCTGTCGTTGGCGACCCCGCACAGGGTGTTGCCGCCCTGATCGCCTTGACGCCCCCGCCCGGTAGGTTAGATTCGGGGGTTCCACGGCGGCGTAGCTCAGTTGGTTAGAGCAGCGGAATCATAATCCGCGTGTCCGGGGTTCGAGTCCCTGCGCCGCTATTGCCCGAAAGGCTTCGAGAATGGGAGTTGCGTCAAACCGCGAATCATTCGCGTGCGACTCGCCACTGCTGGCGTGATAGAGGGCCGGGCTCGGCCGACGTTACTTCGTCGTGCCCTGTTGTTCCTGCACTTTGCGTGCATTTTCCAGATTCGTTTTTGCGTCCGTGTACTTAGGGTCGCCCTGAACCGCCTCTTCGAACCAGCGGATCGCCTCGTCAGTTTTGCCCTGTCGCATGAGTGCCACGCCCAAGTTATTCCGCGCGCGGTCGTGGTCAGGTCGCAACTCGACGGCGGCTCGAAAGTGATCCGCTGCCGTGGCAAATTCGTTTTTGCTGGCTAGCGCTCCGCCCCGCGCGTAATGTGCTTCGGCCAGCAGGTCGGGCCCGAGTTGGTTGCGTAATTTGTCGATCCCTTGCGGCTCGATTTCTAGCGCCCATGCGGCATGTTGAATCGCCTCGGTTTGTTGATCGGCCACAACCAGTGCCAGAGCAAGGCTGACATGCGCGTCGACATAAGCGGGATCGAGCCTCGTAGCTTCTTTCAAATGAACAAGGATCTCGTCCAGCAACTGCGGTTGAAACCCGATGCTGTATCCGATTTGCATCAGGCAGTAGGAAAGATAAAAGTGCAGGCGTGGCTCGTCGAGAGTAGACATCGGCGAGGCCTGCGCTAGCGCGATCCCCTGCCGCAGATAACCGGCCGTCTCTTCTAGCTGCTCTGGCTGAGGTTTGTCGGGATTGGCCGTCATCAGCAAGAACAGCCCCAGGTTGATATGCGCCATGGGATCGTTCGGATCGAGGCGCACAACGCCTCGCAACAGGCAGATGGCCTCTTCGTGATTTCCAAGCGCGTTGAAATGATCCGCCAGATTCGAACGAGCAATCGTGTCGCGTGGGTTTTTATCGATCGTGTCGCGGTATAGCGTTTCGAGGTCGTGGTAAATAAACGTTTGCTGAAAAGTCAAGCTGCCCAATCCCAGCAACAGCAGGCCCGCGAAGATGTAGCCCACTGCCTTTGCATTGCGGCGGAAGCACAGCGAACCAATCGCCGCGGCTGCCGCAAGAATCGCCAGGCTGGCGTGATACTCGAAATGGTCCGCGACGTACGCGTACGTCATGAAGCGATTATTGAAGAAACCCAAGGTTGGCGCCAGCACGACGACAAAGATCAATACCGCCGCAAACAGTCCGCGACCAATGCGACCTTTCACTAACCATATTGCGGCAAGCAAGGCCAGCGCCGCGATCGGCCACAGATATTGCCCCCACGCCTGACTATCGAGTGTCCAGCGCGGATAGAAGAATATCAGCGGATGCGGCCAAACGAGTTTCTCGCCGTAGAACCACAACGCACGGCCGGCCAGCAGGAATCGCTCGACCGCGGGCAAAGACCAAACCTTTTCGTGCGTGCCAAGATGGTGACCTTCCATCCGCAACGTCACCAATGTCATCGCCACCCCGACCGCGACAAACGGCACGATGCATGCAATATCGCGCAACGTGATCCGGCCCCGCTTCCACCAGTAGATCACCAACATCACAGCCGGCATCGTGACCACCACGGTGTTGGCTGTTAGCGCCAGCGCAAACAACCCGAACGACAGGGCGTACCAACTCCAGGAGGCCGCGCCCGGTATCTCAGCAATGCGATCTTCGGTTCGGGCCGGTGCAAAGCGCAAGTAGCAGAGCATCGACAACAGAACCAGCGACAGGCTCAACACGTTCTGTCGTTCACTGATCCACGCTATCGACTCGACCTCGACCGGATGCACGGCGAACAGCGCTGCCGCAAACCATGCGCCGGGGACCTGCAAACGCACAAGCAACCGCCATGCGAGAACCGCAGCCAAGCCGTGCAAAAGAATGCTCGTCAAGTGATAACCCCACGCCGCGAGCCCCCACAGCCGATACTCGATCCAATAGCTGGTGCATGTCAGCGGGCTGTACTGCTGGGTCGCCTGCGGCACCAACCAAATCTGCCGCAGACCTTCGCGCGAGATGAGCGTTTGGTTTGCAACCAGGTTCTCGTGGTCGTTCCAAATAAAGCCCGCAGTCAGGGCCGGAGCGTAGGCCACGAGCGTCATCGCCAAAAGCGCTGCATCTGCCACAACGGTGCGCCAGCGCGCATAGAGGCCCCAGCAGGTGACGCCTCGGCGGAGACGCACTGGCCGTCCAAGTATTGATCCTCAGGTGTGAATGATAGCCGTTGGTCGCGGGTCGCTTCGCATACACAAGCGGTCTTAGAAGTGTCGCTCTATAGTGTTTACCGTCCTGAGGCGGTAATCAATGACATTTTGAGAGTTTCCGATCGTCGTCCAACATTGGCATGCGTTTATCGAATTGGTGATCTGTTGCTCGACTAGCTCGATTTCCCGAGGCCAGCGCCGGGGTTCAAGTCCTTGCGGCGCTATTAGGTCCGAAGGACTTCGAGAATGGGAGACGCGTCGGACCGCGAATCATTCGCGTGCGACTCCAGAGGGCGGGACGAACGTGTTGTCACCGCCCGGGGCTGTAGAGGGAGCATTGCTCCCCGCCCGGCAGGATTCAGGCGCTGTTCTTGACGCGCGCTGTCGGTATGACTTTTTGCTTCTGAGCCGCGCGCATCGGGATGACGGGTTCCGGAGCAGTGCGCTCTCGGTTACCCGCAAAGAACAATTTGACCAGTGTCCCTTCGCCCAACACCCGGTCGACTTCGAAGAAGGCAAACAGCGGAACGAAGGCGATGAACCAGGTCAGCACGCGGGCGGGAATTTCCCAGACGCCCTCTTTGGCCAGCGACGCGACGAGCGCCGACCTGCTCTCACCATGCCACCAGCCCACGACGAAATGCTCACCGATTGTCATGGCCAAAACCAGCAAGCAGAAGCAGAACGTCTTGTACAAGGCAGGCATGGCCAACGGCGAACGCGTGAATCGTTCGCCCACGCGCAAAGCACGCCCGAGAACGATCACCTTGGACAAGAGCAGTGCTTCGACCAGCGCGCAGCCGTATTCAAAAAACGGCACGCCGTACTCGGCCAGCAGTAATCTCTTGTACGTGGTGAAGGCGCCGAGAAAGACGGCCAGATAGGCGAATAGCGCCGCCATCGTCTTCACGTCTTCCCACAGCCGCTGCTTGAGACTCTTGCGTTCGTCCATGAACGGCGTTCCTTCGATTGGCAGACGAGATTTTCGCAGCATGGCGGCCGCTGCCAGCACAGGCTCGGAACCAGACCACGAGGATGGGAGTTTAATGCGGACCTCAACCGAGGCAACGTCAGTTTTTTTACGGCCTGTTCCCTAGGGCTGCGTGGCAGTCACTGCATGCAGGCTTAATTGCGTTTACGATGTCAATTCGGCCCGATTTTAGGCCTAAAAGAACTGTCGGTTACGCGACAGTTGCCGGTCACGCTCTGGCGCTTATCGGAAAGGTCGACAGGCTCGTGTAGTCTGGCAGCGGGGGCGGAGCCTGTGAATGCTCGCCGCCGTGTGGTTCGGCCGCATCGTCAGCCGCCAGTGCCGTCAGACTCTCTTCGATCGAGCGGCAAATATTATCTAAGGGCAAATGGCTGAGGCGCGATTTGGCGAAGGGATTCTGCAGCTCAATGCCCAACTGATCGAGCGACAACAACGCGTACGCGGCCAGCATCGTATACAGCGGTGTCAACCAGCCGGCCTTGTTCAACAGCGCCAACGGCAAAATGCCGAGGAACAGTAACAGAAAGCGGCGGATCTTGATCGCACAGACGCGTGGCAGCGGTGCATCGCGAATCCGCTCGCAGATGCCGAGGTTATCCACCAATTGGGCCAACTGACGTTCGGCCTCGAGAAAGGCGAATCCGCTTAAGCCACGGGAATGCGTTCCCTGGCGCAGCGATTGCGCGATCAAGCGGGCTACTCGACAGGGTACAAATCGGGCCGTGCCAAGGGCCACCCCCTGCGCGGGATCCAGCAGCGCGATCGGTGCGCCATAATCGGTTTCGCGGCGTAAGCTAATGCGAACCGCATGCGCGTAAGCGGCCACCTGCCGCACAATACGCTGCCGCCAGACAGCGTCGTTCGGCCCGTACTCCAGCGCAATGATCGCCAGATTTCGCGATTGGTTCACAATTCCACCCCACGCTTTGCGCCCTTCCCACCAGCGTTCGTAACCTGCCGTGGTGCGCATAATCAGCACCACGCCCAATGCTGCCCCCACGACTTCGGCGGGCGCGATCGGCACGTCAATCTCGAGCGGTGTGGCCAGGTGCAACAGGCAGAGCAGCAGTGTGTAGGCACCAAAAGCGGCGACGCAGGGGGCCACCAGCGGCGTGACCGATCCGCGCAACGCCAGGGCCTCGTTCCAGAACGATGTTTTCCACATAATAGTCACCTCATTTTTAATTCTATTGCAACTCGGTCGAGCCTCGACCACGTGTGTTACGACCACCACGATTCGTCCGACGCTCCCGCCTGTGCGGCGCAGGTATCGCCACTCGGGACGTCGTGCGTGGATCGCTCGCCCAATGCGACGTACTCGTCGAGAGCAGCGTCGTGAGCTAATACTCGACCGCTTTGTAGCTCGTACACCCAGGCGTGCAGTTCCAGACCCCGGCGCGAGACGGCATCGAGCACCGCGGGATGGCTCAGTAGATGGTCACGTTGCACGATGGCGTTGTGCCGAATGAAGGCGTCCAGGCGTTCACCCGCAGTCTCATGCGCCGGCGGCAGGTCCGCGTTGCGCAGCGGCTTCATATGGCGCAACCAGCGCCGCATGATGGGGAACCGAGGACCTGTCCGATCATCGAGATACGTGGTGGCCGCCCCGCACTGCGAATGTCCCAGCACGATGATCTGTTGAACCTGCAGGCCGACCACGGCGAACTCCACCGCCGCCGCGATGGCATCGGGACGCAATCGATCGTAAACCGGTACTACGTTGCCGACATTGCGAGCGACGAATAGCTCGCCGGGGCGCGTCTGCATCAGCAGCGCAGGATCGATGCGCGCGTCCGAGCACGTGATGACCATTGCCGACGGTTGCTGTCCTTGAGCTAGCTCCTGAAAGAACTTTCGCTGGGGCACAAACACTTCTCTTTGGAAACGGCGAATACCGTTGATGAGTTGGCACATGAGATAACTCCCTTTGTGATGGCAAATTTGGAACGTGCGATTGTCGTGCGCAGCACTTCGCTCGATTTTCCAGGGGCTTCCGCGCGCCCCCTTAAGAGCGTTGGTTGGCAAGGAACGTGATAAGAGCGGCGCCAGAACTGTCGCCCGAACGACAAACTAAGCGCGCAGCGAGAATGAACCTGCGTGAGGATCACGTCCGAGAATGGGCCTCGTCGCGACGTGGATCCGAAGCCTTGGCTACAGCAAAGACTTCGCGAATCGTCGCTAGCCAAAAACCAGGGGCTTGGCCGTACAGTTCACGACGTGACTGAAGAGAAGGGGCGCGCTTTAACAGCGCAGCGTAGACCCGCAGCCGTTATGGGCTTCGGAGCGAGAAGGGATGCGAGTTGAGCGCGCCTTGGGGGCTTGCCCATGCGCCGGCGGCAATGTCGCATCGCCGCACGCCACTTGATCGGTGATCAGGCGTCGGCCGAGAGCTTCTTCCATCAGGGGAGAACACTCGGTCTCGGATTCCGACGAGCCCTCTTCGCTGTCCGTTTCCCTCGCCGCGGTGAGAGGGGCGAATACGTCGAAGCTCGTCGGTATCGCGATCGCTAGCAGGCTGAGCGAGAAGAAGCTCAACCGCAGGAACAGCCGTAATGAATGCTGGAACTCTGCCATGTTCATGCATCCTGACTTCGAGGCGGCAAATCTTAGGAGTGCACCCTGATAGGGACAGCTCTCATAAAAGTGCCTGCTTTGTGGTCTTGCGCTCCACTCCTTCAAGGCGAGGGTATTATCGGCTACCCCGACGGAAACCTGCAGCAGAAACCGGGCCTTCTGCCCTCGCCCTAGTGCATCCATCGACAGTACCGCGAATCGCCGGCCGCGTCCAATAGTCTGCGGATGCTGTCAAGGGTCGACCGACGAAACGGCGTCGCCCGGCCCCCGTTGGGGCGACATTGGTCGTTTCTTCAGACGGCAAGCCTATGGTCGTGTGGGGAGTATTTGGCTCAAAGCCACGTCAAAAGAAAACGCCGACGCATCGCTTCATCGAGCGATACGTCGGCGTCGAAAGCAACCGCGGCGTCGGACAAGACGATCGCTATTTCACACTTGCACCGCGATCCGCATCGAAGGGTTTCAAATTCGAGGCCTCGCGATGATTGGCACTCGTTGGAAATAGATCCCACAAGTTGTCGGTCGGATTCACGCCGATCTGCAAGTTGCCGACCGCCAGCGACGTCGACTTAGTCACGAAGTCGCTCCCGTTGCCCCGGTCGAAACGTACGACGATCGGATACGTCGAGCTGAGGGTTCTTGATCCGCCGGCTGGCACCATCTGATCCTCGCCCCGGAAGATGTAATTGAACTCCTGATCGCTTTGCGAATTATCAAGAACCACCTCATAGCGCTGGCGATAGAGTTGCCAGCCTTGGTCGGTCGGGGTGAAGTTATAGGTACCCGGGGCGAGCTTGTACGTAGCGCTGCCGAACGTGGCGCCGCGATCAAACTCCACAACCCACTCGCGCCCATTGGCGCGCGGCGCTAGTTTTTGCGTCATGCCCGGCTCGGCCACATAGTGATTCCCGTTAATGTTGTAATTGAGCGTTCCCTGCGAGTTGGCCGGATTCACGAGCAACACACCGTCGGTCACTTCAACTCCCTCCTCTTCGGCGAGCGGCGTGCCGGTGACGATCGGCAAGCCCAGGGCCTCGGCGGCGTTACCGGTAGTGATCGTCAGCGCCGGATCCCCTTCGTGGCCAATTAAAATCGCCTCGTCACTCAGAACAATCGCCACGCCGCGTGCGAGAGCGGGATCGAACACGAGCGTTACGTCATTACCGTTAGGAAGCTTGGCGACCGGCCCCTTGCCGGGCGTGGCGGCTTCGATCAATCGGCGTGCTTCGATCCACGTTTTCAAATTCTTCACGGTTGGGCCAAGTTCAGCAACGGCGGGCGTCGCGCCGGCGATCTTGCTGAGCGCCACGTCAAAGTCCGCAACGTCCTGCTTCAGGCCGGCCTTATTTTTTTCGATATCCTGCGACAGTCGACCGATCAAACGCCTGGCGTCGGCCTGATGTGCGGCCAACTCGGCTCCAGCGATGTCTCGTGGGTTGCCTTTGACCCATGTTTCGTAGACCGCCGTCGGATTGCCCGCTCGCAGCGCGCCCACGAGCGCCTGCTGGTCTTCGGTCGTCCAGCCGCTGGTCTTGGTAAGCATCGCCAACTCGTCGGGCAACGCCCCCTTCAGCTTCTCGGCCACGGCCGCGAGCTGGCTCGTTACGTTTTTATCGATACTTGCCAACGCATGCCGTTGGGAATCCGCCGACAGCGGAACCGGCTGCATGATCTTATTGGTCATCGCGACCGGCTTATTGGCCTCAAGGACGTTGGGCCGTAACGCCGCATTGCCTTGCGACGGCTGCCAGCCGAAGCGTGGCGCCGCTCCCTTTTGGGCTAGCGCCGTTTCGGCCGGTGCGATCGCGGCGAACAGGAGAGCGATTAGTTGTAAATGACGAAGCATGGCAAGATCCTCCTGGGCGGTTCCAGCGCCAGACCGTTGGAATCGCAAATACTGAAAGGCGCAAAATGGAACACCACCTCTCCGTTTTGCAAATCGTGTTCCGTCTGCCGTGGAACGGTAGAACAGGCAAATTCACCACAGCGCCGTGGCTGCGCTTTTGCCGGATTGGTTCGCGGGGGATCATCCAGTGCCGATCGTGTGTGGCAACACTTGGCTTCGCAGTCGGATACATGGGCTGTAACTGGTAACTTGACGCAGCCGTTGCCGGGTACGAACATTGGGCGTTTTCGCAATCGTGGCTTCCCAAAGGTGGTACGCAGAACGATGCTCGACTTTTGCCGGTCGTTGATCTCGGAGCTTCGGACGCTGCCGGAGGATGCCGTTCCCCCGGTCAGCCAAGCAAATTCGTATCGCGAGGTCATTTCGCTCCAAGCGATCTTCGTGACGATGACAATCGCGCTCTTCGCGTATATCCAAAAAGATCCGGTTTTCCATGTTCGCGTCGATGTACTGTTCGCTTTGATGGCGGCGGTGCCCATGCTGGGGCTTCTGCAAATCGTGCGTGGGCGAATCAAGGCACCCGATTGCGATATCTACGTCTGTACGCAGCCGATTCGCGCCTACGCGCGACAGTCGTTCCTGCTTGATCTTTTGATCGTGTTTGCCGTCTCATTTTTCTACTGGCGCGGGCAGTTGCCTGGGCAGTAAGTCGCGAAACGGGGCAAGCTCCCCCCGACGGCCGCAAGGGGGGTCGCGCAACATCATGTCGACACAATCGCTCGGTTGGGAAGAACGGCTGGCGGCCGGCAAGGCGTTGCGCAGCGCTCTGCCGCGCACCGCGCACGCCGACTGGTCGACGGCCAACGAGCGGCGCGATCCGGTCGAACTTTTGGAATCGTCGAATCGTGGGCGGCTATCACGCCTGACGCCGCTGCGCTACGGACGCATGCTGCGCAGTCCGTTCGCCTTTTTGCGCGGCGCGGCCGTGACGATGGCCTACGACCTCGCCCAAACGCCCGCGACAGGCCTGGTTCTGCAGGTCTGCGGCGACTGCCATTTGGCGAACTTCGGGTTGTTCGGCACGCCCGAACGGAATCTGGTTTTCGACATCAACGATTTCGACGAAACTTTGTGCGGACCGTGGGAGTGGGATCTGAAGCGCCTCGCGGCGAGTGTCGTTCTGGCCGGACGAACCAACGGATTCACCGAGCAACAGTGCGCGGAAATCGCCCAGCAGTGCGCGCAATCGTATCGCGAGCATCTGCGAGAATTCTCGACGATGAGCCCGCTCGAGATCTGGTACTTTCGTGTATGTGCCGATGAGCTGGTCGAAAACGCGCCCGACGCCGAGGCGCGCGAGCGGCGCGAAAAGATGGTCGCCAAGGCGCGCGGCCGCGTCGCCGAACGGTTGCTGCCGAAAATCGCCGAAGAAATCGACGGGCGGCATCGCTTCGTGGAAAATCTACCGGTCGTCACGCGCATTGCCGAGGATCGCTACCGAACAACGCTCGACGAGGGCATCGAACAATATCGCGCGTCCTTGACGGAGGATCGCCGTCTGCTGTTCGACCGCTACCGCTTGGATGATTTCGCCATGCGAGTCGTCGGGGTCGGCAGCGTCGGTACGCGCTGCTTCGTCGCGCTGTTGGTGTGTGACGACCGCAATCCGCTGTTGTTGCAGATCAAGGAGGCGCGCCCCTCGGTTCTGGAACCGTACGTCGCGAAATCACCCTTCCAGAACCAGGGACAGCGGGTCGTTGTCGGCCAGCGGGTTATGCAGACCGCCAGCGACATCTTCCTGGGATGGCTGCGCTCGCGCGACGGCCATGACTACTACGTGCGGCAAATGCGCGACATGAAGTATTCCATCCCGCTCGATGACGCCGAAGTGACCGGGCTGGGGCGCTATGCAGCGATCTGCGGCTGGTCGTTGGCTCGGGCGCATGCCAAAGGGGGCGACGCGGCAACAATCAGTGGCTATCTGGGAGGCAGCGAAAAGTTCGACGAGGCGATTTCGAAATTCGCCCTGGCATACGCCGATCAGACCGAGCGCGACCACGCGGCGCTGGTCGAAGCAAAACGAACAGGCCGCATCGAGGTCATCGAGGAAGAATAGCAGAGAATGATGATAGGTATCGTCTCTCTTCTATCTTGCCGTTTCGCAAGCAGGAATTGGCTTTCCATACCACCACTTTTACATTCTGCGCATTGTCGCAGCGGTTTTCGCGACTGTAAGATAAGGGCGGAACATTCATTGCCGCACTTTCTTCTCGCGGAGCATTCTCGATGGCTAGCCGGCCGCTGCTGTGGCTGACAGCGGTGCTGTATCTCGTCGCAAGCGCAGCGCCCGAGGCGCAGGCCGAGGTCACGGCCGAGCAAGTGCGCGTCGCCATCGACCGTGGTGTCACTTATCTTCGCCGGCAGCAATTCCCTGACGGCTCGTGGCAAGAAGTCGCGCCGGTCATGGCCGGAGGCGTCACATCGCTCTGCACGCTGGCAATGTTGAACGCCGGCGTGCCGACGAACGACCCGCAAATTCAGTTGGCGCTTAATATTTTGCGACAGGTGCCGCCAGTGGCCAACTATCCCACGGCGCTGCAGACGATGGTGTTCGCCATCGCCGAGCCGGAAAAGGACATCCAGCTACTTCGCCGCAATGTGCGCTGGCTAGAAGAGCAGCAGAAGCGCGATGCGGCGCACCGCGGCATGTGGAGCTATCCGCTCGGGAACGGCGACAACTCGAATTCGCAATTTGCCATCCTAGCGCTCTACGAAGCGCAGCGGGCCGGCGTGGCCGTGAATCCGCACACGCTCCGCGCCGCGCTTAGCCATTGGAGCCAATCACAAAACTCCGACGGCTCGTGGGGTTATCAGCCCGGCGATCAAGGGACGGGCAGCATGACCTGTGCGGGCATCGGCGCCGTGGCGCTGGCCTTGGATGTGCTGGAGGAAGGGGACGCGACGGTCGAAGGAAATAACGCGCGCTGCTGCCGGCCGCAGCGGCAGCACGGCTCGGTGGATCAAGCCATGGATTGGCTGTCAAAACATTTCTCGGTGCGCGCGAATCCTAACAACAACATGTGGCCTCTCTACTACCTTTACGGACTCGAACGGGCCGGGCGATTGACGAATCAGCGATTGATCGGCGCCCACGATTGGTATCGCGAAGGGTCCGAGGTGCTGATCGAGCAACAGGACAGGGTGACCGGCGCATGGATCGAAAAAGGGCTCGGCCGTATCAATCCGAACATCGGCACCAGCTTTGCGATTCTGTTCCTGGCTAAGGGGCGACGCCCGGTCGTGGCCGCCAAACTGAAGCATCAGCCGCAGCACGACTGGAATCATCATCGCAAGGACCTGGCCAACGTCGTGACGTATGCCGAGAAATGCTGGCAGCGCGATCTGACCTGGCAAATCATCGACGCCGATGTGGCCGCAACCGAAGATCTGCTCGAAGCGCCGGTTTTGTACCTGTGTGGCGAGGTCGCGCCTGAGTTCAGCGACCCGCAAGCGCGCATGCTGCGCGACTACATCAATCGTGGCGGCTTCATCTTCGCCGATGCTGTCTGCAAAGGAGAAGAATTCGACCGTGGCTTTCGCGCCTTGATGGAACGCGTCTTTCCCGAGCCGGAATATAAGCTGCGACTATTGCCCCCCGAGCATCCGATCTGGAGTGCCGAACAGCCGATCGATGCCCCATATCACCGCCCGCTATGGGGTATCGACCTGGGCTGCCGCACCTGCGTGGCGTATTGCCCGGAGAATCTTTCCTGTTATTGGGAACTGGCACGTCCGCACCGCGAGCGAAAATACGGCGGCGATATGGAAGCGCGGATCGACGCGGCGAAGAAGATCGGCGTCAATGTGCTGGCCTACGCCACGAATCGTGATCCGAAGTTCAAACTCGATCTGCCGCAACTGGCCGGCATCAGCCAGCGCGAAGCCTTCGATCGCGCCAAGCTCTACGTGGCCACGGTCAAACACTCGGGCGGCGGCAACCTGGCGCCTTTAGCGCTTCCGAACTTGCTGCGGTTTCTATCCGGCGAACTGGGATTACGGGCAAACACCGACGATCGCGAGTTGGGGCTGGCGGATGATCGGCTGTTCGAATTCCCGATCCTGTTCATGCACGGTCGCGAGAAACTCACGCTCAGCGATGCGGAGCGCAACAAGCTGAAAACTTATTTACAGCGAGGCGGGGTATTGTTTGCCGATGCGATTTGCACGAGCGAGGCGTTCGCTGCCTCGTTTCGACAGGAACTTACCACGATGTTTCCGGATCAGCAGTTCGTAAAAATCACGGCCGGCGATCCCGTGTTCACGACCAAATACGGCGGCTTTGATCTGCGCACCGTGACCCGTCGCGAGGCGGCACCTGCGGGCGAAGATGGTCGCGCAAAAGCAGTCGTGCGCGAAGTCGAGCCGGAACTCGAGGTTTTGCAGTTGGGAGATCGTTACGCAGTAATTTTCTCGCGCTACGATCTGAGCTGCGCGCTGGAGAAACACGAGACGGCCGGCTGCTTCGGCTATTCCAGCGATTCGGCAGCACGGATCGGGCTGAATGTGCTCTTGTATGCGATCGAGCAGTAGGCCCGTATCGTGCAGGGAGAGCAGGCGGGACGCCTGCACCACAAACACTCAGGGCCCTTCAGCCGTCGTGTGGCGCACAGGCTTCGTGGTGAAACCACCTTACGGTCCAGCAGTTTTTTTGTGGTGCAGCCGTCTCGGCTGCATGGACTCTCCCTTACAAGACATTTGAATCCCAGCAACTTGCCACGAATTGCCCGCCCTCTCGCGCCCGGTTAGCATACTTTGGTGCAGACCCCGAATTGGGCTTCCCTCACCCTGTCCTCTCCCAGAGGGAGAGGGGTTGGATTTGATCGTCGCTCAACGCGTTGCAAGAAATCCCGCGCGTTTCAAAACATCCCCGCCTGAAATCCCACCTTTGAGAAATACTTATGACACGGTCTCCTCTCAGTCGTCGCGAGTTTATGCGCCAGGCCGCCTTGGCGGGCACGGGTGTGGCCGTTGCCGGAATGTTGCCGCGCTTCGCGCCGGCCGCGGAACCTCGCTCGCCGAATGACAAGCTGAACATCGGCGTGATCGGCGTCGCGGCGCAGGGCGCGTACAACCTGGGGAACGTGGCGACCGAGAACATCGTCGCGCTGTGCGACATCGACCAGCACCGGCTGGCTGCCGCGGCCGACAAGTTCCCGCTGGCCAAGAAATACGCCGACTACCGGCAGATGCTCGATCAAAAGGATCTCGACGCCGTGGTCGTGGCCACGCCCGACCATTCGCACGCGATTCCCACGGTGTGGGCGCTCAAGCGAGGGCTGGACGTGTATTGCGAGAAGCCGCTTGCGCATTCGGTGTACGAAGTGCGGCAGATTCGCAATTGGGCCGCCAAGCAGAAAGCGGTCACGCAAATGGGAACCCAGATTCATAACACCGGCGACAACTATCGCCGCGTGGTCGAATTGGTGCAGTCCGGCGCGATCGGCAAGATCAGCCGCGTCCACGTCTGGAAGGAAGGGGACTCACGCGTCGGGCACGGCAAGCGCGTCAAGCAAGGGACGCCCCCCGATTACGTCGATTACGATCTATGGGTCGGGCCGGCACCGATGCGGCCTTTCGACGAATCGCACTTTCATTTCAATTGGCGCTATTGGTGGGATTTCGGCGGCGGCGTCCTGGGGGATTTCGGCTGCCACTTCATGGATCTCCCCTTTTGGGCATTGAACCTGCGCTACCCGAAGAGCGTGCAGGCCAAGGGAGAAATCACCTACAAGGCCGACAACGACGTGCCGGACAATATGCAGGTCGATTACGAGTTTCCCGCCCGCGGCGAGGCACCGCCGGTCCATCTCACCTGGTACCACGGCACCTGGAAGCCCGCCGGGGCCGAAGCCTACGGCAAGGGGAGCGCCGTGTTGTTCGAAGGCGAGCGCGGCAGATTGCTGGCCGACTACGGCAGCCGAAAGCTGTTCATGGAGCCGGGCCTGACGGCCGAGACTCCGCCCGAAACGATCCCTCCTTCGATCGGCCATCATCAGGAGTGGATTCGCGCCTGCAAGACGCGCGACACCACGACCTGCAATTTCGATTACTCAGGCGCGCTGGCCGAAGCGGTGCTGCTGGGCAACGTCTCGTATCGCACCGGCGGCAAGCAGCTCGACTGGGACGGCGAGCTTTTGAAGGCCACGAACTGCCCCGAGGCCAACAATTATCTGCAGCGCGAATACCGCCCCGGCTGGACCCTTTAAGAAGTAGGCAGTCGAATTTGTAGGGTGTGTCCGCGACACACCTTCCGCGAAACTTCACTGCAACGTGGCGAAAATGCACTGCCTTCGCAGAATCAACGCAATGCGGTGCGTCGCGGACGCACCCTACTTTAAGAAGAGGGCCGTAGCCAGTTAAGCAATCGCGCGCCGCTATTCATTTACTGCCTACCGTCGACTGCCCTCTGCCTACTATTCCGCTGCCGGGATCGATTCGCCGCGGACGATGTCTTCGAAGGACTGTCGCTGGCGCACCAGGTGAGCGTGTCCCGAGCGGATCAATAGCTCCGCGGCGAATGGCTTCGAATTGTAATTCGAGGCCATTACGGCGCCGTACGCACCGGCGTTCTCGATCACGACCAGGTCGCCGACTTGCGCGGCGGGGAGATTGCGCGTAGCGACGAAGCCACCTTCGGTTTGCGTGAAGATGTCCCCCGACTCGCACAGTGGTCCTCCCACGACGACGTCGACTAGCGGTCGCTGCGACGCATCACCGCCGCGCGGCACGATCGACATCGGGTGATACGCACCGTACAGGATTGGTCGGGCCAGATTATTGAACCCGGCGTCGAGCAAGTAGAACGTGTTCGCCCCCATCCGCTTGATAGCGCGAACCTCGCTGACCAGATAGCCGCTTTCGGCCACCAGATAACGGCCAGGCTCGATCTCGAGATGCACCGAATGCCCAAACGCGTTTTCCAGCCGCTTACGCGTCTTGTCCCACAGGTCGAAATAGACGTCCAGATCGACGTATGACTCGCCCGAGCGATACGGGACGGGCAAGCCGCCGCCCGCGCTGATCGAGGTCAGCGACCGGCCGGCAATCAAAGCCAACTTTTCCATCGCTTCGCACACTTGGGAGAGATGCTCCAGATCGGTGCCGGAGCCGATGTGCAGGTGCAGCCCGGTGACCGCCAGGCCGTGATGATCGGCGCGGCGCAAACAGTCGTCGAGCTGTTCGTGCCAGATGCCGTGCTTCGACTGATCGCCGCCGGTGTTGGTCTTGCGGCTATGGCCGTGGCCGAAGCCGGGATTCAAACGCAACGTGATCGAACGCCCCGGCGCGACGGCCCCCAATTGATCGATCATGTCGGGCGAGCCGCAATTGACGTGCAGGCCCAGCGACGTGACCAGATCCAACGACTCACGATCGAAGATATCGGCCGTGTAGACGATCGGCGGCGGATCACCAGCCGCGGAATAGCCGGCCGCCAGGGCCCGCTGCACTTCGCCGGCGCTGACCGCGTCGACCAACACGCCGGCTCGACGCACCAGGTCCAGGATCGCCAGGTTCGAGTTCGCCTTCTGGGCATAACGAATGAAGTCGAAGCTGCGCAGGTCCTCGATGCGCTCCTGAATCTTGGCCGCGTCGTAGGCAAAGAACGGAGTGCCGAACTGCCGGGCAAGTTGGTCGACGCTCTGTCCCGCGATTTCGGTGCGCAGCAAGGGAAAGGCGTCGGCCGGGGCGGTCAAGGCTCGCGTGCTGGAAGACATCAAAGGAACCTGAATGGGGGAAACGAGGAATGGATCCGGACTCGCCGCCGGGCGGGCTAGATCAGGGGCAGGAAGCACGTAAGTATACCAGCCGCAAAGACCGGGAAAACCGCCGACTGGTTCGCGAAATACCGGCTCGGACCGGGGATTCGATTGCCCGTCAGCGTCCGGTCAAAACGATTGGCGAATCGCGTCTGCCTGCCCCCCAGGCAGGTCAAGTTCCCTCTGCTGGGCAGCCGATTTGCACCGAGAGCGGGCCCGGCGATAGACTTGCGCCTAGGCCTGCCAGGCGGCCGTAACTTTTTCACCGGCGATTTGCGAGGACAGCCGAGCGATGGTTGAACGCACCAAGTACCAGCAGAACATCATCAAGCGTTTCTACGACAACCAGGATGCGATTCTGACGCAGCGTCTGGGCGAGCAAATCACGGAGCTGTATTTGGCCGACGGGAAAGCTCGCGAAAAGCAGTGGACGAAGGTCGTCGGTACGCTGGAAAAACTCAAAGTTCCCAAAACCCGCATCGATCACGTGCGGAAGGCCGATAACCCGTCGCTGGTGGCCAAGCTGCTGGAAGAGATTCTGGCAAAGAACTAGCGGCCGATACGGCGCTGGTTTAGCTGATGCGTCGCAGTCACCCCTTACTGGGACTGCGAGATGCGCCGCTACGAATGGATGAGCACGCCAGAATAGAATTTCTCTTCGCCACGCTCGGTGCGTAAGACGAGCGCGCCGTCGTCGGCGACTTTAACACACGTTCCGGCGACCTGCCGGTCGCCCGATTGTAGAACGAGCGGTCGTCCGTGCTGCAAGCAGGCACGGTCGGCACGGCGTCCGACTTCGGCCGAGTTGGCGGCCAATTGCCCCAGGTTGGGCCACAGCCGGCCGAGCAGTTCGACCAGCACGTCGGTACGCGAGTGCTCGCGGCGGGTCAGATCCGCAAGCGACGTCGCGCGCTCGCGCAATTCAGCGGGAGCGTCGGCCACCCGGTTGTTCACGTTCACGCCGATGCCCAGCACGTGCTTGCCGTTGGGTAAACCTTCGATCAAGATGCCGGCCAGCTTTCGTCCGGCGGCGAAAACGTCGTTCGGCCAATGCAGCCCGAGCTGACCCGGTGGCAGGGTAGGTCGTACTGCGTCGACGATCGCCACGGCCGTGGCCAGCGAAATCAACGGGAAGTGCTGCCGCTTGATCCCCTGCGCGGCCGGATCGAAGACCAGGCTGCAAGCCAGGCTGCCGGCGCCGGTCCACCAGCGATTCGCGCCGCGTCCGCGACCGACAGTTTGCTCGTCGGCAATCACGAGCGCCATTTCATCGGCCGGCAGATCGAGCGCGATGTCGCGGGCCCGATCGTTGGTCGACGTCAGCGTGGCGTAATGTTCGACATGCGAAACCAAACACTCGCGTTGCAGTCGTTGGACGTCGATCGTGGAGTCAGGCATGAGGGGAAAAGTTGGCAGAGGGCAGTGAAGGAAGAAGATGTCCGCGGTAATGCATCCGTGTTTCGCCGACGATCGCTTGTTCTGACTACTAAATACCAGCTACCGACTACTCGCTACTACTGCGGCTGCTTCTCGGGGTGTAGGTAAACGAAACTCTTTCCTAGTCGGCCGCCGTAGTTGCCGGCCGAGATTTTGATCAGCTCCGGCGTATCGACCGACGCCTCGATCGCCGCATGCGTCGCGCGGGCGATCGTGGGCAGGTCGGCGCCGTTGATAATGATCTCCATAATCGATTGCACGCCCGGCGGAACCTTGGATTTGTCCCCCAGCTTCTCGCGCAGGGTGGGGCAGAATTCCGCGTAAGTGCTGGCGATCGTGAACGAATACCGGCTGCCCGCTTTCGATCCACTGGCCGCGATGCCCCCGGGGAATGGCATAATCACGCCGGGCGTGGCGGCCACGGCCTTCGCGCCGCGCTCAGCCGCTTCGAGCGCCGCATCCAGCGTCGCGCCCATGTACCACAGGTTACCCCCCATCAGTCCATCGCGGAAACCGAAGCGGCGGTCGAGCGAGAATTCGCCCCCTAGGATCGGAATGACCCACACCGGACGACCGTTTCGCGTGTCGCGAAACTGATAGCCATCGCCAAAGAAGGCGATCTTGCGACCAAGTTTGAAATAGTCTTCGCTGTCAATCAAGTTGAAGCAACTGGTCGTCGGGCAGGTCAGCACGTTCTGGCTCAAACGCACCAAGAGCGACCGCTCGAGCGCCTCGCGCCGATCCTTGCGAAATCTCGGCACATGAAATTGCACGATCGCGCCGGGACGGCCGTCGGGCGTGGTGAAGCTGCCGTCGCCCCCCGGTCCGACATACCGATCGAGCCCCGCTTCGCAATCGCAGAGGATCGTGCTCGACGCGTTACCGGTGGCGGCGTGGACGGCCTCGTCCAGCCATTTTCGATCGCGCGCGGTGATCAACACCTCGGCATAGATGCTGCGGAAAGCTTCGGCGTAGGTGTCTTCGACTTCGGCTCGATGCGTCACGCCTACTTGCGCCCCCTGCCGGCGTAGATTTCGTTCTCGGTGATGATCTTATCCATGAAAACGTCGTGCTCTTGCGTTGGTATCTCGGGGAAGAGCTGGCATTCAAACGCCAATGCCACGAGTGGCGCGTCCGGCCGGGCGTGCTCGAGCAGCTTGTCGTAATAGCCCATGCCGTGTCCCATCCGCGCGCCGCGCCGGTCGAACGCCACGCCGGGAACCATCACCAGGTCCAATTCTTTTACCGGGACGCGCTTGCCGGGGGCGTTACGCAGATCAGGCTTGGGTTCGAGAATCTTGTACATCCCGATCGACAGCTCATCCATGTCCTCTAACAGGAACAGCTCCAACTCGCCGTTGACGCAGTACGGCACCACGATCCGCTTGCCATGTCCTAACGCCCCTGGCAGCGAATGCCGGGTGCGGACCTCGGTGCGGACATCGACATAGAACATCACGCTCCCGGCGGCGGCATACTCGGGCAGCTCCATGAACTTCTGCACGATCCGCTCGCTGAGCGGTTCCTTGTCGAGCTGCGCCTTGCGATTGGCGTGGGCTTGCTCGCGAAGCTGGGTTTTATGCGTGCGCAATTGTTCGGCCTGATCTACATCCATCGTGGTTCTCGCGGCGACGGGGCGAATCTGGAAGACGTGCGAAGCTGCTGTCGAAGCACCGCTATCGTAAATTTTACGGCCCGGTTAGGCAATCACCGGACGAGCTGGATATGCGAACCGACCATCGGCCTGATGAAGCCGGGCAGCTCGCCTGGACGCAGATTGGCCGTTTTGACAGACTTCGCCCGCAACGGGGACGACTGCTCGTCAGCCCATTTTCTCGCCCCGTAGCATTTCTGCCGCCAGGTAACTCCGCATGATCGAGACCCAAGCGCGCACGGCGATTGTTCGTTGCCTGATCGTGGCGGCGCTGGCGATCATCGCGAGTTCGGGCACCGCCTGCCGGCAGCATGGCACCATGAGCCCCACGTCGAGCAATTACCAGGTGCCCAGAGATCCCAGCGAGGCCTCGGCCCGCCGACGCCTGATGCCGGGCGTGCGCTCGGGCCTGACTTCGGACTCTCGCAAAGTCGAGCAGAGCCTGGGGTATTAAGAACGGCGCGTCGCGGCCCGGTGATCGCGATTACCTCACGAGCGCGCGGCTGAAAGGGCAACGGCTAGTACGGTGTTTGGTGCAATTCGTCGGCGCGCGGCATGACGGCCCACAGAATGATGTAGGCAATTGTGCCGGGGAAGGCGGCCGACAGCACGGAAAACACCACGTAAGTAATCCGCACTACGGTTGGATCCCAGCCGAGCCAATCGGCGAATCCCCCGCACACGCCGAAAATCATCCGATGCTTGCGCGACAGAGCCAGGACGCCGCTCGACGTCGCTCCTGAATTCGCATCGGGCATCAGCAGCCACAGCACGGCATAGAGCGCAAAGCCGGGCATAACGCCGGTGAAAAACGTCCCCAGCGCCCAGACAACTCTAACGGCTGTCGGATCAAGGTCGAGCCATTGGGCCAGCCCGCCGCACACGCCGGCCAGTTTCGGGTCACTGCAGCGGATAAGAGGTCCACTCATGGTCATCTCGCTTTAGAGCCTATCCGAGTACCGAACCGTTTGGCTGCAAGCATCCGTAGTGCAGGTTGAGGAGACCATTCTCGATTTGCACGGAGGTGCCTGTGGGCGATCAATCGACGTCAAAGTTTCACCACATCCCCGACGCGCTGTGG
>DASYDW010000030.1 GCA_036499395.1 Pirellulales bacterium | reverse complement strand
ACCGGCCATCCGCCAGAGTTGACGACGCCAAAGAAAAGGCCCAAACCCGCAATCTGACAACACGATTCGGACACCCGGCACGCTATCCTTCCGGATAGGAACGCGACCCTGAAAACGGAGGCATCATGGCTACAGGCTCCAAGGCTTGAGCCAGGGCCTTGTGCCCGCCTCAAGCGCTTCGACGATGCGGTTGGTGATCATCGTGTAGATGTCGGTCCGGCTGCTGTTGTCGGTTGCGGTAGCCATCTGAAACTTCTCCCTCTGAAATTGAAAAAACCCGGTGCATCAAAAGCACATGCTTTTGGGCAACGGGGGCGAATGCCCGAAAGTCAGGGGGAGGGCAGTCAAGGACGACCGCCGCTGGGAGGCGCCCGTCTGCACGGAGCGCTAGCGCAGGAAGACGGGAGGGAAACCGAAGGCGGTCGCGTGGCTCCGATCCTTGACGGCCCGGGGGATGTGCCCCCCTAGCTCGGTAATGCGTGAAGCACGTCCTCAGCCATCGTCAGATGACAGCTAGAGGCTGCGCGCAGCCGATGCTCAAAGAGGCGGGAACGGAGCTCTGCTCGTCGCGAATGCGACCGCAGCTAACGCGGAGCCTGGAAGCATCTGGTCGCCGAAGGCGAGGTGCCAGTTCTTGCGCCGAAAAATGATGGGGAGAAAACTCAAATGATCAGATACCAAACAAATGAGCCGCCCCGAAGGGCGGCCCTCATAAGAAGATCCGGCTTTTTTTATTAGTTGAAGCGGAAGCGCAGCATACAGTTCGGCGTAGTGCCGCTGGTGGTGCCACGGTTATAGGTAGATGACGGATCGGTAACGCCCGCAGCACCTGCAACGATACAGCCAGTGGTCGGAGCGATCGTGCTGCCGTAAGTACCACTCAGAGAACCGAAAGCACTGACGTGATTAGTCCGCGCCTGGACGATGCCGGTATCGGGAGCGCCATCGTCAAGCTTCACGTCGATGTTATAGGACTCGATCGGCGTAAGAGCCAGACTGTAAGTATAGGCAGTAGAGGAGATGCTAGTCACGCCACCTAAGATGTAGTAGTTCGTGCCGGTATCCGAGCCGACTACCCAGTAGTTGCCGCGGCCGAGCTTGGCTGAAGGCAGATACTGCGAAACCGTGCCGCTGGTGGCGATTACTGCACCAGAGGTGATGTTGGTGCCGAGCGAGCCGTCGATCAGACTGGCGGTGGAGAGATGCTGCCAGAAGATGAGGGGTTCGCCGATCGGTGCGTTGGCGCTGGCCGTATCCTGGATGAGGCCGTTGCCGTCACCAAGACCGGTGCCGCCTCCGCTGGTGATACCAGCTGCAGGAAGCACGAGGCCGAAAGCGCTGGCCTGGGTATAGACTAAGTCGCCCGGGATGCCGTTATATTTGGTACGGAAAGTGTTGACGGCCGCATTGTATTTTTCCACCTGGCCTACGGTAGCGCGAATTTCTGCCGCTTTGATCAGGTCCTGGCCGACGAGTACGCCGCCCACGATAAGCCCGATGATCACCAGCACGATCGATAATTCGATGAGCGTAAAGCCCGCCTGCTTCAGTGGTTTTGAGTCGAGTAGATGCATATTGTCTCCATCAGTTGTTGCACAGTGGTATCAGCCACAGGATATGGGCTGCGCCATCGCCAGGCTACTCAAGATAATGCGTCTCGGATTTGCGTAGCGTTGAGCGTGATGTTAGCTGGAGATAGTTTAGCAATCGTTAAGTTTCGTGGTTTACCGCACGGTTAACTCGTCAGATTGCTCTGCTCATTTGCAGTACGCGACAGGATGAGGACTAATTATCTTGACAAGTCACGATGTTGGGGAGCGTTCGCGTCGGCCGGTAGCATCCTCGGCGCGAACTTAACCGGTGCCTTGGAGGAATCCTTGGCGCATGAGGGAAATCAGGAGCCGTCGCTTCTCCGCGCTGTCCAGGCTTCGCGGATCGCCAAGGGCCTGCTCGATCGTCGCACAGTCTGCATCAACTGCGGCTTCAGCGTCGATTCCGTCGAGGTGCTCGACTGCTAGTTCCAAAGATGAGCCGTCAAATTCTAGATGGCGCATCAGATCGCGTTCGATCTCCGCGCGGCTGCGTGTGAGAACAGCCGGGCTTGCTCGTGCATCGGTCAGGATTTTGAAAATCCTGCGGAGTTTGAGGTTACGGTCTTCGAGGCAAATTAGGCGTGGATATTTCAACAAAAACCGTAGAACGTCGGCCTGGGACGAGTCTTCAGGTTTGCTTTCAGGGGTGTGATGGGTCGTGATGAATACACCCTCCGCATGCAGTGCGAAGACGATTTCGATGTGTCGAATGATCGTTGCCGGTGACAGAGTAAAGAGCGGCGCTTGCCGCCGCGCCGCGGCCAGGTAGTCCGTGGCGTTGAGTGGGACGTCGGCAAATCGCCGCAGGACTGTTTCAACACCATCGATGACGGTCTGGCTTTTCGTGCAGAAGAGCGATGGTTGGGCCAACGCCACCCGGGCGTACGCGCGGATCGTCAGCCCGGCCGACTCGAAATGCCGCGCCACGCCTTCGATATTGGCAACAATCGTCGCTGGATGCTGATAAAAAAGTGACGGCTGCTTGAGGGCCGCCAGCAAATAGTCCCTGATATCGACTACTCCGGCGGGCAGCGTGCTGACCACCTTTTCTACATGGCCGATCAGTGTGTCAGGCTTGTAGGCGAACAACGAGGGTTGTTTGACAAGGGCTGTCAGATACCGGCTGACGGTCAGGCCCTGTGGGGCAAAATGGTCCACAACGCCGGCGACATTGAAGATCAATTGCTGCGGATTTTGATAGAAGAGCTGCGGCTGCCTGAGCGCCGCCCGGAGGTACGCGGGAAGAGTGAGGCCTTCCGCAGTAAATTGGCCCACGACGGTTTCGACGTTTCTGATTAGTGTCCCCGGCTTCTGGCCAAAAAGCTGCGGCTGTTTGAGGGCGGCCCGGAGAAAGGCGGGGAGGGTCAGACCATCGGGTGAGAAGCGCTGCGCAATGACCTCTCCAATAAGCTTGAGCGTAGCAGGCTTCAGCCCAAAGAGGTGAGGTTGTGCCAAGGCTGCCAGCAGATACCGGCGTGTCGAGAGGCCGTGATCGGCAAAGCAGGCTGCGCCACCCTCAATATTGCCGATGATCGTTTGGGCCCTGGATTGGTAGAGAACCGGATGCTTGGCGGCGGCTGCCAGATAGGAGGCGACGGTCAACCCATGCGGGGCAAAATGGCGGACGACGAGTCTGATGGTCCGCTTTTCATGGGGCCGTGTTGTGGGCCAGGAAGATAACTTGGTCTGTGGAGAAGGGCGCTTTGGAGAACGGGGCAATGGCAACCGGCGATGTTGTTGGCTGCCCGAAAGTAGCGCAAATCAAAACACAACGCAAGCGCATCGCCGTCGAGAACAGTGAGCTTGAAAGAACACAAGGGCACCGCCAGTTGCCAATAAAAGTATGGTAGAAGGCTCAGGCACCGGGAATGCAATGCCCTCACGACCCTTGGGGGAAGGTTTCGGAAATCCTCCGAGTTCGTCTGCAGCGACACGAGGCGCCGAAGAGCACCGCCAGGCCGAATCCCGCCACTACCAACGATAATGTCGAAGGCTCTGGAGCAACGACGACCATTCCGTAGGGGCGATCTAAGCCGGAAATTAATGCAGCATTAACTACCGCGCCTGTCGTGGTGTATTCGCCGATCGTCCCTAAGTCATAGCTACCGACAAACAGATCGTTGCCAAAGACGGCGATGCCAGTAGGGTACTGCAATCCGGAAATAAGCGACGGGTTGATCGTGGCGCCGGAGGTGGTGAATTCACCGACGGTACCATTGCCGGATTCGGTGACGTAGAGGTTGCCTCCGCTGATGGCCATATAATACGGGCCGTTCAGCCCGGAAATCAACGAAGCGTTGATGAGCGTTCCCGAGGTCGTATATTCGCTGATGGTGCCGAGGGCGTAGCTGGAAACAAAAAGATCATCGCCGTCGATGGCGATCCCAATGGGACCCGTCAAGCCGGTAATCAGCGAGGCGTTCACGACGCTGCCCGCAGAAGTGTACTCACCTACGGCGCCGTCGCCGGCGCCGGAGGGGCCGAACGTCGTGACATACAGGTTCGACGCATCCGCGGCGATACCGTAGGGGTTTCTGTCTTCGAGCGATGGAACGAAAAGAGTAGAATTAATCAACGAATTCGCCATTGTGTACTCCGCGACATAGCCGCTAACGGATGTGGCGAATAGTGAGTCGCCGGAGACGGCAACGTCGGTCAGTGCGTTCACACCAACATCGGATGTCGATAGAGGGGCGCCTCCCAACGTGAATTGGTGCAAACGACCATCCCCCACGCTGGCGACAAAGAGACTTTGGCCGGAAGCGGTCGGCGAGAAAACGGACAACACGAATGCGATCAGTGCGGCAGACAACGTGAATGACAAGGCCTTGAGCGTCATGGGCATTCTCTGAATTGCTTGTAACCTGGTGCGCGTAGTTTCCCGGCCGCCGCGACGAGCGCCGGATACTATATTCATGCGCCAGTTCGCAAAAGCGGACACCCGGAGGATGTTTTTACCGTACTGAGACGATTATTGGCCCTGCAGTGCCGCGAATTGGTCTATGACCGGAAAAGAGAGACCAAATAAGTAGTCTGATCTGAGCTCCAAGACCGGTAAGCGCCAGTACGGCAATCCGGACAGGTCTGTTAGAACTACTTATGTCAGGAAGACTTAAGAAGACAATTGCAACCCTAAGCGACTCGTCGCATACTTTCTGGCGTCCGGCAAGGAATCGTTCCGGGACCGAAGGCGCGGCCGCTCTATGCGTAATTTCAATCCCAACGAATCGGTGGCGGCCGTCGATCGGCTAATTACCGATGCCAGGGCTGGCTCCGCTACTGCGCTCAACGAGCTATTGGAAGTACTGTCCGCGCAGCTTTGGGCTGAGCACTCGCGCCGTAGCAAACCCCAGGATTTGGGACCATCGCGCGGGCTATCGGATTTGATTCAGGAGACGCTCGTGCAAGCCAGAGCGAACTTCGACCGGTTCGAACGCAACTCGTTTGCCGACTTCAAGCAGTGGGCTCGCACGATTTTGCGCCGAAAACGCCAGGAATGGATTCGCAACTATCGATTTCGCAATGCCGCCGAGCGCAAGGAAGAGATCGGACTGTCCATAATTCAGCGAATGTCGTCCGCTGAATCCGCATCTGGACCGGAACAGACGGCCCAACTTCGGGATGATGGACGTCGGGCGTACAGTGCATTTCGGCAGCTCAAAACGCACGAACAGTTTGTCATCAATTTGCGAGTGATCGAGGGGCTGCGTTATCGTGAGATTGAGGCCTTGACCGGGTGGGCGTGCGATGCCTCTCGGAAGGCTTATGCGCGCGCCATGGAGAATCTACGGAGCCTCCTGGAATTCGATGCCAAACTCTGACCTGAATGAGTCTGTTGCAGGGCGCGAAGAGGGGCGGACTCTTGAAGAGTTGCTCTCCTGGAACGACTCAGATGCTATTGGCTTAATGGTCTTGCTCAATCTGCTCCAGCGCGACCAACAGGGAGCAAAACTGGGCGCTGATGGCTTGGACTGGTTCGCTACGCCGCGCGCCCTCGGCAGATTCAAGTTGGAATCTCTCTTGGGTCGGGGCGCTTTTGGCGCCGTGTTTCAAGCGTTTGACACGAAGCTACTGCGGCGCGTGGCGCTGAAAGTCGCCTGGCCCCATGTGCTGATGCACCCGGTCGGAAGCCGGCGATTCAATGACGAATCCACGACGCTTGCGGCGCTAAAGCACCCGGGAATCGTCGAAGTCTTTGACTCGGCCGAAGTTGGCGTGATTAGCTACATCGCACTCGAATTGGTCGACGGACCGAATCTGGCAGCCTGGACTGCGGCTCAGACAAACGTGCCAATGCGAGTTGCGATGCAAATTGTGAACCATCTCGCACGGACGATCCATTTTGCTCATGAGAATGGCGTCGTCCACCGGGACCTAAAACCCAACAACATACTATTGCGCCCGTGCAGAATTCCGGGCTTACTTCCCTTCGAGACGGTGATAACTGATTTTGGACTGGCTCGCGGACCACGCCCTGCTGAACTATCCAGTGTCACCGGGACCACCGACGTCATCGGCACCGACTACTACATGTCGCCTGAGCAGGCAGCCGGACTTGCCGATCAAGTCGGACCGGCGTCGGACATTTTCTCGTTGGGAGTGATCCTGTACGAGCTGGTAACTGGTCGCCGTCCCTTCGATGGCAAGACGAGCGAGGATGTTCGCCGGCAGATTTGTAACGCCGAACCGCCGTCGATTGGTCAACTAGGCGGCAGCACTACTAGAGACCTGAACGCGATCATAGGGAAATGCCTGGAAAAATCATTCGACAGACGCTACAGGACTTCACAGGAGCTCGCCTTCGATTTACAGCGGTCATTGGATGGCAGGCCGATTCATGCGGGACCAATTCTTGCATGGCGACGCAGCTGGAAACTAGCCCGGAGGCACCCTCTAATATGTTCGTTCATCGCGATGGTTTGCCTGGGGGCACTGCTTTTAGGTGGTTTTGCAAGTGCATGGATGCGCGACCGTCAAATGGCGTTTCGCGAGGTTGCCGCCGCGAAGGCGACTGCGTCCGAAACTGAAGAGACGGAACGGCAACACCGCTATGATGAGGCGATCCAACGTGCCGCAATATCGTCTCGTCGAGGCAATCGGGCCGAAACGCTCGAATTCTTGCAAAGTGCGGCTTCGCTGGCGCATGGGCAGGTGCAGAAGGGAGTCGAATGGGATGTGCTGAGCGCGTCGGCCAACGACTCGGATAAAACTATCGGCGGACTTTCGACCGTACGCGACATTGAATTCGCTCCCGGTGGAGATTTGCTGGCGTCCACGGGCGCCGAAGGGCTGACCACACTATGGAATGTGGGGGATTGGAGCCGTCGCCGGGTTATCGTGAGCGGCGTGCTGGGCCCAAGGCTTTCGCGTTTCTCTCAGGACGGATCGATGCTGGCGGTCGTGGGAGACAACGGCCATGTTGCCATTCATCGCGTCGAGAATGGTTCCAGAGTGTTTAAGAATAAAGTCAATGCAGGGCGGATCTTCGCCGCCGCATGGCTCGGCGCGTCTTCACGGCTCGCAGTGGGTGGCGATACCGCGACTTTGCACGTGATTGATGTAGCATCAGGACAACAGAGTGAGACCGCTCCCTTGCCCCTCAGCGCCGATGTGCCGGCGTCTGAAGCGAAAAATGCCAACGAAATTATCGGCTTGGCCTACATCGCGGATCGAAATCTCATAGGGGTGTTGAAATCGCCGAGCGAAGTGCAGCTAATCGACGGCAACACGTTGAACCTGGTAGGCGGTTGGGCGACCGATTTGAAAAATGCCGGGGCAATTTGCCATATTCCCGTGGGGCCAGGGTACTTCGCTATTGGCAGTGCAGGCGGAGAGATCATTCTACATGACGTGGACACTGGAAAAAAAGCTGCGTCAATCCCGGTGTCATCGATTGTCAGCAATGTACGCTATTCGTCGTCAACCAATATGATTTGCGCCGGCTTTTGGGACGGGTCGACACAGGCTTGGCCCATCGCCCCGGTCCTGGCTGGCAGCCCAACCGCAGGCCACCGTTTTAAGGCTCACTCCGGTCGGACTTTGGCGGTGGACTTGTCGCCGAATGGTGAGTGGTTTGCTTCGGGCGGGCGCGACTGCAAGATTCGGCTTTGGCGTTGGCCAACCAAGGGCGGATCGACATTCACACCGTTGGCAGCACCGCCACAAGCATTGACGTTTTCGCCGTGCGGGCGATGGCTGTCAATTTGCGAGAGGACTGGAGAACGACGAGCGAGTCTGAAGCTGGTCGCGATGGGCGAGGGGCGCATGCTATGGTCAGATGACGTTCAACCGCTTTCGTCTGGCGCCAACTACGTCGCCTTCGATTCAAGCGGCAATGAGCTCGTACTAATCGAAGCCGACGGATCGGTATGCAGCCGGAATACCCAAAGCGGAAAAGTGATTAAGGCCTATATCGATCCTCATCGGCGCGCTGACAATGTATGGTTTTCCGCTGGCGGGAAAAACATGGTGTTAAAGTTAATGACGCAGTCGGGCGGTCAAAAAGTACTCGTCATTGATCGCGAACAGGGAACAAGTACAGATTCGAGCACAACTTCTGAAACGTTTTTAGGGGTTTTTCAAACTACTGATGGCGACCTTTGGATCTCGACGGATTCGTCCCACCAGTGTCTTTTGAGGCGTAAGTTCTGCGGACCGATCCTTCGCAAAAGATATAGTATGCCGGAACGGCCGTCGGGAGCGACGGTGTCGGACGACGGTCGATACCTAGCCGCTTGGGGAGCGAGCCACACGATTTATTTGTGGGATGTGCGTGGCGGTCCTGGTGTTGCAAAGTTGGTCGGACATAACCAACGTATCACCGCGCTGCTTTTCACGCCGGACAGTCGCACTTTGTTGAGTCACGACGGCGACAACACGGTGCGATTTTGGGATACGAAAACCCACAACGAATTGCTTTCGCTGGGTTCGCGAGACGAGCAGGTCCTTTCCATGGCGTTACATCCAACTGCAGGGATGCTGGTTTTGGGAATCGAACGGGACAAACAGTTCGGCCTGCGGGTCTATCGCTTTAAGGACGCGCAGGAGGGCTTACCAAGCACATTCGAGCTTGGAGAGCCCGCGCCGACTGAACAGGTCGGCCTCGAATAGTGCCGGTCTTCACTGCGATCCAGAACTATCAAGCATTCTTACCAGACATCGGGCAAACCTTGGCCTTTTTGAATGCATTCGGGTCGCGTCGGTTCAAGGGAACCGATCATGCTAAATAAAGGAGGTTATTTGCTACGAATGGCGACGGGCCTCGTTGGTGGCGTAGCACTTTCAACTTGACTGACTTGGTCGGCTGTGGCACGGTCGAAGGAGTTGGCAACAAGGGAGTGTGACGGAATGGGGCATCAAATCTTCCACGTTCGGGTGTCGGATGGCAGGAGAGTCGTTCTGCCCCCGGAAGTCTGCAAGCTGCTCAAGGTAGAAGTGGGTGGCACGGTTATCGTTGATGTGGCCGACGGGCACGTCGCGTTGCAGTCGCTGGCGACGAGCCTGGCTGAGTTCCGTGCACTGGCGGCATCAAAGATCGCTCCAGGAGTAAGTCTGGTCGACGAGCTGATTGCAGAGCGTCGAACCGAGGCGGAGCGTGAGTGAAGTCGTCGCAGACGCTTCGGCCGTACTCGCCTTTGCTCTCGGCGAGAACGGTGAGCGCAAGGTGGCGAAGGTTCGCGAGCAGTGCATCGTGGCGACGCCGAACCTCCTTGAGGCCGTATCAAAACTGCTGCGGGCGAATTTTCCGGCCGATCGGGTGCAAATTTTCCTGAAGCAGTTCTTTCCCAGGGTTGCCCATCTCGACCGCGACCTTGCCGAAGCGTCCGGCGCATTGCATGCGACGACCCGTGGACATGGCCTGTCGTATGCCGATTGCGTGTGCCTGATGCTTGGCATGCAACTCAAGGCGACGGTCCTTACTGCGGATCGACGTTGGGAAAAAGTCGGGTTGGATGTAAAGCTGGAGTTAATTCGATGATTTTGGGCTTGGGAACTGCATCGTGGAAATTGTGGGTCATCAAGATGGATGGCCGTGGCCGGATCACGCTGCCTTTGGATGTGAGGGAACACTTGGATGTCCGGCCGGGAGATACGCTTGTCATGCGCGAGGTCGAAGGTGGATTGCGTATCGAGCCAAACAAGAACTGGGTTCGCTCGGGCGAGGGAGAGGCTTCCCGCACAGGTCACACGGCGACGAAGCCGCCGACGGAGGATTGAGCACCGTCTATGCAGGAAGCAGAAGGCGAGCCACTAGCAATTCTCGACAAGCCGGATGATCGCGAGCACGCCGTCCCCCTGCTAATTGTCGAGGCTGGCCACGCGGCAGAATTTGTTTGGGAAGAATTCTTCATTGGTCGCATTCGCAATATCCACACTCGGCGTGCGTATTTGCACGCGGTGCGGCGATTCCTGGAATGGACTGAGCGGCGCAAGGTCGATCTCGCGCGAATCACTCCTGGTCTGGTCGGGCAGTATTTCGATGAGGTAGAGGGAAGTACGCCTACTAAGAAACTTTACTTGGCGGCAATCCGGGCATTCTTCGACGCACTGGTTCAGCGCCACGTTGTTGTGCTGAATCCGGCTCTCTCAGTGAGAAACGAGCGCTATTCAGTAGTCGAGGGGCGCACCCCGGAGATCACAGTGGATCAAGCACGAAAGCTTCTGGCTTCGATCGAGCCGAAGTCCGTTGTCGACCTTCGCGATCGCGCGCTGATCGCCACGCTCATCTATACCGCAGCACGGGCTGGCGCCGTCGCCAAGTTGCGGCTCAAAGACTTTGCAGATGAAGGGACGCAGTGTTTGCTGAAATTCGCCGAGAAGGGAGGCAAGGCCCGCTCGATCCCGGTCCGCGCCGATTTACAGGATTACTTGGATCGGTATGTCCTCGCCGGAAATCTGGAAGGCGATTCAAAGGACGCCCCGCTTTTCCGCACAGCCGCCGGCCGAAGCGCCAAGCTGTCAGTTCGAGCATTGAATGGCGTCGATATTTGCCGTTTATTCAAGCGGCGGCTTCGCGCAGCAGGGCTTCCTCCAAGCCTTTCACCGCACTCGGCGCGGTCCTGCGCTGCGACAGACTTGCTGCTCCAAGGTGTCGCCCTGGAGGATGTCCAGTATCTCCTCGGCCATTCGGACAGCCGGGTTACCAAGCTTTACGATCGGCGCCAAAAGCGCGTGACTCGGAACATCGTCGAGCGGATTTCGGTTTAGCCTTCGAACCGATTTTAGGGGTTCGAAACTGCTGGGACGCCCGTCGTGATTCGTATTTGGGTGGGCGGCGGTCTTTCGCACTTCGATATGTACGACTTCTAAGTCGACCGCTTTGCAAGCGCACGCTCCAGCGCGGTGCCGCGTCAAACGATTTCATCCGTCCAGCGAATGAAGCGTAACGTACTTCTGCAACGTAGTTTGCGCCTGATCTCTACTAGCGTAAGGCTCGCACCGCGGACGCCGGTACCAATGCGACTTTTTTGCATGCTAACGCGATTAGAAGTGCGAATTGGGAATTCAATTGAACCGACGTTGAATCGGCCCTTATTCTTGCAGTCATCATTGGAAACGAACTGGGGCAACACAACGAATTGACGGGTCAAACGGAGGAAACTATGGGTTCGCCTAAGGACTCCCGCCGCGAACAAAACGCTGAGGGATTGGGAAATTCAGATCTCCGGATATCGGAAGTCGGACAAGAAATTATCCATTTGGAACGGCTCCGGCTGCTAGGTCCCACCATGTGGGAAGACGGCCATCTATTCAGGATCTTTTTCGAAGTCGGTAAAGCGTATGCCGAGGGGGCAAAGTCGATGCGACAAGTCGCAGATAGCTTCGATAATCGTATTCGACGAAAGAAACTCCCGGTCGGGATTCCGGCTTCGAAGTCTCGCCTTTCCACGCTGTGCAGCAAAACGTGCGTCGTTGTTGGTCGGCAACTTGAACTAGGGCGCGCAGCCGGCCTATTCATTCATCGGGGATGCGGACGCGAAATATCGGACCTCAGCCCCTTGGGATGGGACGTATGGAGGCGAATACGCTTGGTCTTGCTCACGCACCAACTTATTTCCGAAACAGATTGACATTGCGCTTGAACTCCTTCCAAGTAATTTTCTTGCTTGGAGGGGGCGGAGGAATGATTTCATTGATCACGGGGTCCGATGACTCAGATCAAAGATTTAGGTCGCTCGATTTTGGGAAAGTGTCGTTTCCGAGCGATAATCTTAGCGTTGGCGCGATACGCGCAATGCATGCGGATCTATTTGACAAAGGATTCGCTGAAGAACATGACGCCGCGCAGCCGCAATTCTTCATTGCCTCGGATAAAGCTGGTCACGCCGGCGACGTGATAGGCAACATGCTTTTTATCGAACGGCTCCTAGCGACCGCTGCGTTCGCGCGTGCTCGCGGCATGAACGGCCCTCATGCGGACATCGAGGATTACAAACGCGAGCTAGCCTCGCTCTATCAACGCTATTCGCTCGCCAAGGGCGATAAGCACGCGGCGCAGCTAATTCGGGATATCGAACGCCAAGGCGCTGTCCTCGCTCAAGAGAAAAGCCCGTAAGGCTCTTTTCTTGTCTCCACTATTTTCGTCGCGACACCTTTGCACGCATGCGCCAGGTGTCCCATTTCGCGAACTCGTTGAATCATCTGTATCGCTGCATACAGTGGAGCATGTGAGCACGTAAGTGATGCAAGTAGGCGTGAAGCACCTCTGCTCGCGGGAACCACAAACAAGAGATCCCTCATTTAAGAAAGGAGCCAGCGATGTTGACAGCAGTGTTGGCCCACATAGTGGGCGCGCTGATTGTACTGTGGCTGACTGGGTGTCCGTGTCTGTGATCGACTGTTGCCCGATGGCTTGCGGGCCGGAGGCGGACGCAGTGTCCGCCTCGGCCCGCGGCCCTCTTTCAGGCAAAACGATCAGCGACTGAAATTCATTTTCACACTCCCCTCAGTTTTTGAAGGAGATGGCCATGACTGATCTTGCCAAGGCACTATACGCGGCACTCATCTGGGTGATTTTCGTTTTGAAGAAAAAGTGATGATCTCAGGAGAGAAAACGTGAGTGTGCGGATTCGCGTACGCCTGGATGGTTTCAGCATTAGCGGTAGATGATTTGAGAGGTGACAAATGACGTTCCTTGGACTGATTGGTGTCCTGCTTATTTGCTGCACTGTGCTGCTGGTGACATTGCTGGTACTGGCATGCCTACCCCATAGCCCGATACGCGACCTCCTATTCCAGCTATTTGCGTGGCTCTTTGCCGGATCGTGTGGTGCTTATTTTTTACTGCCGTGCGACCTTTGTCCTGAACTCATACTCGGACCCCTGGGCCTCTTTGACGACGTAATAGCCGTCCTAATGGGAATCGTGTCACTCGTCGCGGCGATCAAGTCGGCGCGAGAAGCAAGATCGCACGCGAGAGCGCGACGGTGGGAAGCTGAGGAGGCAGCGAAGCAGCCGAGCCGGCGGCAGAAGACAATCACGGCTCGAAGCCGGCCTGCGAGACTTAAGGCGTCACGGAAGACATGAGGAGTCGTGCAATGCTGGCGGGGGTTTCTTTGTTGGCCGGAATTGGGATGCTCGGCGCAATAGTGCTAGGCGTCTGCCGATTGAAATTAGCCAACAAGGCACTGGTGAACCGCGAGGAGCAGGCCATGAAATTCGCACAGCGGCTGTTTCACAAGGAATCGGTCGATGAGCTGACGTCAGACGAGGCTGTGCAAGTAAAGCGATTGACGGAGCAGTTCTACTTGTAAGTGAAGCTCTCTGCGATGGGATCAGGACGGACACGTTCAGAGGTGAGAGGTCATGGCAAGAAAACTGGTTGAGCGGCGGCTTGATGAAATAGTCTCCGACATGGGCCTGCGAGGGGAAGTCAACGACGAATCGTTGATCCCGATGGCGCGATCCATTCAAGAGTGCGGCCTGCAAAATCCGGCGACGGTTCACCCTGATGGCCACGTCATCACAGGCCACAGGCGGTTGAAAGCAATGCGGCTGCTGAAAGCGCAGTCGATGCTTGTGATTGAGGACGACGGCGAACTGAGTGAAGCGACCGTCATCCAGCGGGAAGTGGTCGAAAACCGAATGCGCGAGGGTCTCCCGCCGAGCCGGGAGGCTGCCGGTATCCGCCGTTATCTGGAGCTAACTGGCCTGTCACAAAAGGAAGCCGCTGGCAAGTTTGGCATGTCGGGCACTGCGTTGATTCACACGATCGCCATTGCCGCGCTCCCGCCGGCGATGCAAGAAGCGATTGACTCGGGAGCGATTCCTAAAAGTGCAGCTTATTCGCTTGCTCGTATTCCAGACCCAGGTGAGCAAGAGGCGCAAGCCAAGCGGATTATGGAGGGCACGCTCACTCGCGACGGACTCATCGGCGCTCTAAAGAATCGGGGCGGAGGTTCCCCGAATCGACCTGGGCGGAAACTCGCTCGCGGTGTTGCGGTGCTGGGGGACGGCCGGTCGGTAACGGTGAGTGGTGCGGATCTTACTCTTGAGACATTTATCGAGACGATCGAGGCAGTGCTTGGGAAGGCACGGCGCGTTCGTGCTCGCGGGATCGAACTGCGGAGGTTCCTGAAGACGCTGCGAACGGAGTCGAGGGCAGCCGTTGCCACGAGCTAGGTGGACCAACGATGTATCTCGACAACTGGATTATCGGGGTTGGCATTACCGCCATTCTAGTACTCCTGCTGCTGGCACTCCGATTGTTTCGTCGCGCTTCGCAGCACGACGAGCTGGATCGGGTCTTGCTGTACTGGACTCCGAAGGACGGGCTTTCGGTTCGCGACCTGCTCGCCGGAGGCGCCATAATCTTCGGACGCACCAGTAGTGGGAAGACGAGCTCGGCAGGGAGACACATCGGTCGCGCGCTGGTGCGAGACCGCAACACCTACGGCTTAATTCTGGCGGCAAAACCGGAAGACCTGTCCATGTGGCAAGAGTTGTTCCGGTCAGAAGGTCAGAGTCACCGGTTGCTCGTATTTGATGGCGCGGACAGCGCGCTAAGGTTCAACTTCCTTGAAGAGGCGGGGCGGCGCGGCAATGACACAAGGGCCATCACGCAGTGCATTACGACGATTGGCGAAACCCTTCGTTCAGGGAGTCGGCAGAGCAGCACAGACACGGAGGCGTTCTTCGCCACACAAACCGAACGCGCGATTCACAATGCGGTCGAGATTTTAAAGCATGCCCGAGGCAAAGTAACGGCGTCGGATCTACAGCAGTTCATCACGACTTCTGCTGTCTGCAAGCCCCACCTGCTCGCCGACTGCCTATGGCGAAGCGAGAGCGACCATTGCCAGTGGCTCCAGGCGGCGTATGAATCACCGAAGGGACCTCAGGCACAACACGATGTTCAGCAAGCCGTTGATTTCTGGTGCGGCGAATCCCCCAACTGGTCGGGCCGTATGGGGTCGTCGATTTTGGCTGGTGTCTACAGCATTCTGTTTGTGTTCAACAGCGGTCTGGTGCATGAGCGCGTGTCAACGACAAGCAACTTTACGTTTGAGGGCATGCAGCGGAATCGCCAATGGCTGCTCGTCAACTTCCCGCCCTCAGTGTACGGGGATAACGGCCTGTTCATCGGAACAGGCTTTAAGTACCTCATGCAGCGGTTCGTCCTCCGCCAGCACGCGCGGCGCGGCGATCCGATTAATATCTGCTGGTGCGATGAGGCAGCGACTTGGTGGAACACGTTTGATGCCGAGTACAACAGCCAGTCGAGGTCGCATTTCGGAACCACCGTGTTTCTGACGCAGTCGATCGAGAGTTTCTATGCGGGCATGAAAGGGGACGCAGCGAAAGAGCACACGCTTGCGCTCTTGTCGAATTTCTCGCATCGGATCATCCATGCGCTGGGTTCCATCGAAACGGCGGAGTGGGCTAGCCGCACGCTCGGGCTACGGCTGGAAATGCATGTGGGTGGGTCCATGCAGCCGGTGGAAAGCGTCTTCGATGCATTGATGGGGAATTCGGCATTCGCCGGCAGCTTCAGCACCCAATATGAGCCGGTGCTACAACCCGGGGTTTTTCTGACCGGGCTGCGGCGCATGGGCGGCCCCCGTAATGGCTTCATCTGCGACGCCATCCTGATTCGACCTGGTCGGGCGTTCTCAAACGGAGAGAACTGGCTCCGAGTGTCATTTTCACAGAGGTAATCACCATGTTCCACCACCAGCGGAGAGAGGAAGGCGGCTTGGACGTTCGCGGAACCTTCAACATCTTTTACGTACTGGTAAGCGGGTATTCGACCTGTTTCACGGTCTTCACGCGGCGACACTTCGGCAGCGAAGCTCTCGGCATCAACGGTATCGCAGCACTGCTCATTATGTTCGTCTACATGGCGAGAAACCCGGCGAGCGACGGCATGCGGCTGTTGATTCCGTGCTGGCTGGCAATGCTGGTCCTCCAGCGAATCAGCACGGCGATCGCGCGCAGACGTGGCGCAATCATTCATAGTCGATATGTCGGCTATCCCTGGTTCGGTTTCGCGTTTCCGTTCATCAGGGAGTATCGGACCGCGCAGCAGATTGAGGCAGTGGCCTGCATCGCTGTTGGGGGGTTCCTGTGCAAATTCGATCTGCCATTGGGGCAGTTCGTGCTTTTTGGATTCTTCGGCATGATCGCGAAGAACGGGATTGAGGATGAAATCGAGCGGAAGCAATTGCAGCGCATGCACGACGCGGAGATTGAGCAGCAACACCTGATGGATCTGCGGAATCGCCGAGACTTTTAATTACAAAGGAGAATGGTATGGAAAAGAAATCGGAGCAGCCGGCGTTTACTGCGCCGCTGTACGCCACTTTGCGGCAAGGCGACAAAGAGCTTGCCCAAACTCTCCCGGCCACTAAGGAGAGCATCCAGGTTGTTGAGGAGCCGGGCACTATCGCGAACCCGACCCAACAGATGGTTACTGAACAATCGAGATCGCCGGATGGCTTCCATCACGTGATAGATCAGTATTCCAGCCGCTCTCGTGAGCAGAATGAACCTGAGCAGGGAATGGAACGCTAGGCACTTGAACGGTTCGTGGAATTGTGAGGAGATTTGCAATGTCAATTTGGACCCTCCTATGCATCGCGACTTGTTGCGGCATGTACAAGCTGGGCGCGTACAACGCGAGGTGTCCGGGGGAAGCGTGGCGCTTGCTGCGGGAGAACTCCGCCCGAGTCTGGGCTTGGATGCAGACGCACTAAACGAGGATTGGGTCATGAGCACGATTGACGTGCAACAACAACCACCGTTGCTAATCCGGGCTGACGAATTCGCTCGCCTGCTGCAGGTGTCGATGCGGACACTGTGGCGTATGCGAAGCGCAGGAGAGTTGCCGGAGGCGGTCTGTTTGCGAGGTGCCGTACGCTGGCGACGGGACTTAGTTGAAAGTTGGATCACTGAGGGTTGCCCCGCGCCGCAATCGCGCGAAAATGGACGGAGGAGGAAATAACCAATGGCATCGGTATTCAAGCGTACGGACAGAGACGGCAAGACGAGCAAGTATTGGTACTACTGCTACGTCGATGGTGACGGCCGGCGCCGCACGCTGCGCGGCCTCACGGACAAACGCCTGACGGAGCAATTGGCCGCCAAGCGTGAGAATCATGGCGACAGGGTACGTACTGGTCTGGTCGACCGGGCCGAGAAGCAGAGGTCCGAAGCTCGCAAGGCGACAATTTCGTCTCATGTCGGTGCGTACGAGACGCACCTCAACAGCAAGGCGAATACCAACAAGCACAATAAACTGACCCTGAGCCGTATTCGTGCCGTGGTCGAAGAAGCAGGCATGGCTACCCTTGCCGACTTTACGGTTGAGGTGGTCGTCGAAGTTCTTCAGGATTTTCAGCGGGAAGACGATATTGGCAATCGGACGTACAACCACTACGTCCAGGCACTGGATGGATTTGGCCGCTGGCTCGTTGAATCGGACCGGGTGCTAAGTAACCCGCTGAAAGGATTGCCGCGTCTCAACAGCGCCGAGGACGTACGGCACAAGCGACGTGCGCTATCGGCCAAGGATCTGACCTCCCTCGTTTTGTCGGCAGAGACCAGCGACAAGAGCGTCCAGGGTTATCCAGGGTCTTTGCGTGCCCGCCTATATCGCACAGCCTATTTGACGGGTCTGCGTCGCCGGGAACTCGGCAGTTTGTCGGCGGAGAGTTTCGACCTCACGGCCGATCCGCCGACGCTTACCGTCGAAGCCGCATGCTCAAAGCATCGCAAAAAGGACACGCTGCCGATCCATCCGGAGCTATTGCCTTTGCTGAACGAATGGCTGCCCACGTTGGCGCCGGGCGAAGCGCTGTTTCCGCGTCTGGAGCGCAAGAAGACCTGGCGGATGGTCAAGACCGACCTCGAAGCTGCCGGCATCAAGTACGAGACCGCGGAAGGGATCGCCGACTTCCATGCGGCCGGGCGCCACAGCCATGTGAGCGGACTCGTCAACAGCGGCGTTTCGTTGGCCCATGCCCGTCAGCTCGCCCGGCATGGCGACGTTCGCATGACGATGCGATACACCCATGTCGGCCTCGAAGATCAGGCCGAGGCGCTCAAATCGCTGCCCGCTCCTACGGCCGCAGGGCCAACCGTCGAGAGCGGCATAGTGACCAAAGATGCGTCCGTGGCGGAAAACGGTGCTGCGCGCGCGCAGCTCTATTGCAGCACTTCAGAGCCCCCTCAAGGACATTTGGAGTCATCGCCTGTCATCGATGAGCGCGCGGAAGAGGTCGCCACGCCAATAAAAAACCCCTGCGGTAGCAGGGGTTATGACACCGAGGGGCACTCAGTGTCAGCAAGTGGCAATGATGCCACTTTATGGAGGCGGCGGGAATCGAACCCGCGTCCCGTAACATTTCCACGCCTGCTTCTACGTGCGTAGTCGATTCATTTACGCTTTAGCCATTGCGCCCCCAGTCGACAGGGTGCATCGCAGGCAAGCCAGGAACGGTTTTAAGCTCGGACGTACCCGGCAGTGACCCGAGCCGGTTCGGAATTGGTGACTAACTTTTGGGTCTCTCCGACGAAAACCCGCAGTTAGGGCTGTCTATCTCTAGGCAGCCAAAGCAAAGGAATCTTCGGCAATTGAAGATTGTGGTCAGCTATTAACGTGGCCAACTGACCAACCACGGCACGCCGCATGCGCTTCAACCTGTCCGGTCGAACCCTGTTCGCCCCCGGTTGCAGCACGGTCGAATGGCCATTAAGGCATTCGACCCTCGCGACGCTCAATTATACCAGCGCGCATCGCTGGGCAAATGGCTGTTTTTCAGCAGCAGAATACAACGTGAGGCGCATAGTATCTATGCGGCACTGCATCGGTCTGAACGCTGGAACGCCACAGCGGCAATCGTGGCAGAGCCGAGCTGTGGCGATTCTGGCCTGAGTTTTGCCACCCGAGTATCAAAGGACAACACATTCGCCTTGGCCAATTTCGCTGATGCCTGATGCGACCTGCCGCTATCCATGGCTCGTAATGAATTTCAGCCGGCCGAAGCGCAGGATTCACCGCGTTTACCCTAGGTTTTGCCACTTTGAAAGCGCCGGTATTTTTCTTGCTGGCATAGAGTTTGCCGGGTTAGCATAAAAACGTGGTCCTTTAGACACCCCTCTCGTGCGCCAATGTCGAACCTGCAAGTGCGGCCTGTTTCGTCGTGGCTCGATCGGCGCCGCTTCATGCGTTTTCCCTGGTCGTTGTATCGTAACGATCCGCACTGGGTGCCACCGTTGCGATCGTCCCAGGCGCCGCTATTGGGATATCGTGCTCACCCGTTTTTGACCTCCGGCCAGATCCAGACCTTTCTGGCGTGGCGTGACCGGGAAATCGTCGGCCAAATCGCGGCGATCATCAATCACGGACACGATCGAGAATACAACGAGCGGCGTGGCTTCTTCGGCTTTTTCGAGTCGATCAATGATCGCCAAGTGTCGCACGCCTTGTTCGATGCGGCACGCGAGTGGCTCGAAGAGCGCGGCGCCTACGGGCTGCGCGGGCCGGTCAATCCATCGATGAATTACGTCAGCGGTATGCTGGTCAATGGATTCGATAGCCCGCCGACGTTCTCGCTGCCTTATAACCCGGCGTACTATCCCGAGTTGCTTGCCGATTATGGCTTTCGCAAAGCACACGACATGCTGGCCTTTCTGGGCCACAAGGATGAGTTGCCCGAGTTCCAGCACAATCTCGATCCTTTGACGGACCAGGTCGAAGAGCGCTGGCAGCCCGTGATTCGGCCGATGGACACCTCGCGGAATAGCCGCGATATCGATCTATTCCTCGAAGTGTTCAATCGTTCGCTGGAAGGAATGTGGGGGTTCGTGCCACTGGAGCGAACCGAGTTGCAACATCTCGTCGGGTCGTTGCGGCACTTGATCGAACCGCAGTTCGCCCTGATTGCCGAGGTCGAGGGCAAAGTTGCCGGTGCCGTCATCGGCGTGCCGGATTACAACCCACGCATTCGCGAGATTGATGGCCGGTTGTTTCCGTTCGGTTTTCTCAAGCTCTTGTCGCGGCGCGGTCTAAGTCGATTTTGCGTGCTATCGCTGACCGTGGCGCCTGAGTATCAGCGTTGGGGATTAAGCCTGGTATTGCTGCGGGCCTTGTTGCCAAAATCCTTGGAACTTGGCTTCAGCGAAGCGGAATTCTCCTGGATTTCAGAAACCAACACGCTGGCCATTGGCGGCATGCGCAAAGCCGGGCTGCGGCATAGTAAAACCTTCCGCATGTTCGACTTCGGCGAGGCCGCGGTCCAGGAACGCGTGCCGCGAGACCGGCCGATCTCCCTGCCCGACGTTGTTCCCGGGCCTATCGCCGCGCCAGTGCGAGCGAATTGACGGCAGATCCCCGGGGCCGGCATTCTTAGAGCCACGGCGACAACCCTATATAGATGTCGCAAATGGCTTGCCGTGGCAACGGCTGCGGGGCGGGTGCGACGCCCCATCGTGTTGCGAGGCAGTGAGTTACGTCTGATGGCCGCCTCGCGGACGGTTGTCCATCTCTCGGCCAGCCCCATCTCACGGCCAACGCCCTCGCTCTAAATCCCGAAGAACGTCCGCCCCCCGACCACCATTCGCTGTAACAGTTCCCAGCGATTTCCGCTGGTAAGAGCAGACGGGTAACGAATCTGCGGACCTAAGAAAACGGGGAGCACGGCAATGAAGACCGAACTGAAAAACACGAGATGGTTTTTGGCGGTGGTGGCGGCGGCTGGCTTGGCTTTCTCGGCCGCAGAGCCGGCAATGGCTCACGGCGGTGGAGGTGGCGGCGGCGGTGGTGGAATGGGGCACGTAGGCGGCAGTTCATTCGCTCGCTCCTCCTCGAGCGGCATGTCACGAAGCACGTCCAGCTTTAAGGCCAACAACTTTTCGACGAAGAACCTCGGCGCGAGTTCGTTGCATAGCACCAAACTCAATACTACGAAATCGACGAACCTCAATACGCTGAAGAACACCAGTAATCTCACCACCAACAACAATCTCTCAAATTTGAATTCTTCGCTGCTGAAGAACTCGACGTTCAAAGGGCAGGGGACTAACAGCACGATCATCAAACCGGTGAACACCAAGTTCCCAGGCAACGCGTCGTCGATTTCCAAGGTTGGCGTGAATAAGGTATCGCTGCTCAACCCGACGAAAATCAATTCGCCGCCGGGCGGCTTCAAGGCCGGACCGCTGCTTGGTGGAAATGTCCCGCACAAAGGTTGCTTCCCGTACTGCGGGGGCTTCTATCCCTGGTTCGGTTTGTACGGCCTGGGGTTGTGGCCTTACGGCTATGGCAGCTACGGGGCCTTAGGACGGTACTGCGGCAGTAACTACTACGGCGGATACGGCAGCTACTACGGTGGTGGCACAACCTACGTCACCCCCACGACGCTCGTTAGCAGCGTAACGACTCCGGCTGCTTCCCTGGCCTCGACCGTTCCGACTCCGGTGACCGGCGTGGATTTGCAACTGGTCGATGTGCGCCTGCTGGACAACGGTGATGTCGCGAAGCAAATCGGCCCACGGTATCGCGTGACATTCCGCAACGCCGGCCGGTCGCCGGTGGATCGCGACTTCAATGTGGCTTTGGTCGCCGCGGATGACGCGAATTTGACCGCCAATCTGCCGACGATCGAGAGCCGTATCTCCTCGGTACCGACCAGCGACGTCTCCATGGTGGATCTGCGGCTGCCGGCCACGGCCTTCTCGATGGGAGGGGATTCGCACAGCGAATTCGCCAAGCTGTTCGTGTTCGTCGACAGCCACGGCGAGGTGAACGACATCAACCGCGACAACAACGCGACGGGAGTCGACCGCACCGCGGTTCAACCCGCGTCGTGACGAGGAAGAGCCGGACGGAGGTGTGGCCGTCTGGCTCTTCGATTTTGGGGAGTAGGGTGGGATGTGGAAGTAACGCCGCTCCTGTGAAACCCGTTCCACCCGCTCCCGCCTTTTCGCCCCGCGATCGGAGACAATATTCAATAGTGACCGAAGGCGTTGATGATCGAGTAAGAAAAACAAAAGCCTGGTAGGCCGATCTTACGGCTTATCAGGTTTTTGTCTTGCGCGGCGGGCGGATTCGACGACCGATCGCTTCCGCTGCGGCGCGTTCGACGCTCAACTCGCCCGGTCAGCATTAATTCAATGCCGTGCGGTCCAGCGACGCACCCATTTGCTGCAATTTCAGCCGCAAGACGCGCACGGTCTCTTCGGCTTCTTCGATCTCCGCCCGTTGCTGGGCGTCGGCTTTGTGCAGCGAAATGGTATGGAGCAGATCCTTCTTGCTTGCTTGCACGGCCAGCAATTCGGCCAGGTGTCCCTGCCGCACGCACAGTTCCTCGGCAAGGCTCGCCGCATCGCGATCCGTGGCAAGATAGACGCCCACCTGCACCACCGCTGCGCCGGCCGAAACGACGGAAGTCGAAAACGTAGTTTGTTTCGCGCCGCGCGCCGAGCATTCGATCGCACAGACACTGCCTCGCCACGATCGCGGAACGGCGACAGTCAACACGAATTCCTTGCCCCCTTCGAGCGAGGTGGTGCGCGAAGGGCGAATGCGAAAGAAGACTCCATGCTCGCGGTCGATCGTGCCGGCGGCCAGGATAATATCCTTCGCCGCGACCTGCTTGAAATGTGTCGACTCGGATTTTTTCGAGGCCTGATTGTGACCGGCCGTCAACTTCAAAGGCGCCACCACGCCCCCCGCTTCGAGTCCCGTCAATGTCGAGTTCTCGTTGGCGGCGGTGACCTCGATTTGATCGGACGTAACTGCACTTTCCATCGTTGTCTGCGGCGAGTAGTCAACGACCCGCATGCCGGCATCGGTCTTGATCACATAGACGAAGTCGACGATTTCCGTCGGATTGCCGGCCGCGAAGCGAGCTGAAATCGATAGCTTTCCTTGTAGCAACATTGCCTCTGGATGCATCTGCTCGAATTCGCTGGTCGTAACATCGCGGAACTCGATGGCGCTGGGAAAGTCAAAGACAACTTCCGCGCCGTCGCTCGATCGTGCGCTGGCCGTGGTTGCCAAGATCAGAATCGCCGAGGCCCACTTGCGAATGATTGAGTCCTTGTGCAGGTCCATCTGTGACTCTCCCGTCGTGTCCGTGACGTCTATGTAAGAAGTGCCACCGGCGGCGTCACCCCAATGGCTGCTGGCAAGGGACTCGCCCGCGTCAGCGAATAACCTGATAAGCAAAGTGCGGGCCAATCGCGCCGAATCGCAAATCAGGGCGTATGGCTTCACGCCTCTTTCCCAGCTTCCCGAACGAAAGGCAAAATCCATGCTGAAATCGTCGGGATGAGCTAGCGGCCGGCCATCTATGCGCGACCAAAGACAGCCCCGTTGATCGCGCGGCAGCCGGCTTCGGAAATCTCGCGAAACGACTGAAGATTTATCACCGCGCGACCGACGCCAGCACACAGGCGATTCAATCTCAATGACTAGCTGGCCAGGAAATCGACATCCACCCAGTAATTGCTTCCCTGGTACGAATTCGTGGGGAAGCCGGCGCCGTACACGTAGACGCCAGCGTTCGCCGGAGTCTGCAGCAGACCACTTGTCAAAGCGGCTGTGAAGTACGACCGGCTAACGGAATAGTGCCCCGCGGTCGTCGTGTAGCTGGCGACGTAACTTGTGCCTGCCGCGATTGCAATCGGCGTCGCAAACTGCACGTCCTGCCAGCCGCTTCCCGTTTCGCTGGTGAAGGTGGCCGTGCCGAGCAGTTGCCCCGTGCTTGTCCACAAGTTGGCGATGTGCGTCCCCGTGTTCGCGGTGCTCTTATAGAAACGAATCCCTGTGATGTACCCATTCTGCGTGGCCGAAAACGTCACGCCGACCGAAACCGCCTGGGTATCGCCGCTGTCGGCCGTCGCGGGCGTGATCGTCGACGTGAATAGATTGGCCGGGCTAGCGTTCGCCGTGATCGTCGTGAACGACGAGAAAACATTGGACGCCAGCGAATTGCCAGCCAGATCTTTTGCGCCGCTTGCACCACCAACGATGGTCAGCATGTAGGTCATGCCGTTGGCCAGCGCACTAGTGGGCGTTAGCGAGACTGTTTTGTTGGCGGCGTTGTAGCTGACCGTGGCCGCGATCAGATTGCTATTCGAATCGCGCAACTGGAACGTATTGCTTGTAACGCTGGCTACGTTCAAGGGTTCGCTGAACGTCGCGGTGATGCTAGCGCTGGTGGCGACATTCGTCGATGCGCCGGCCGGCGTCACGCCGACGACCGTCGGCGGCGTCGTGTCCGTTGGCGCACTTCCGCTGAACACGACGTCGACCCAGTAGTTGCTCCCCAAGTACGAATTCGTGGGGAAGCCTCCCGAGCCGTAAGAGTAGACGCCGCCGTTCGCCGCGACACTGAGCGAACCGTTGGAATAGCCAGAGCTGAAATAACCGCGCGAAATCGAGTAGTGACCTAGGGTGGCGTGGTAGCTGGCCACATAAGTGACGCCAGCCGAGACAGCCACCGGCGTCGAGAACAAGACCTGCTGCCAACCGCTCCCCGTTTCGCTGGTGAACGTCGCCGTCGCCAACAATTGTCCGGTGCTGCTCCACAGGCTACCGGTATGAGTTCCGCCGTTACCTGCGCTCTTATAGAAGCGGATGCCCGTGATGTAGCCGTCCGTGCTTGTGGTGAATTTCACACCGACTTCGACCGATTGTCCGTCCCCGCCATCGACCGCGGCAGGCGTGTCGCTCGACGACCACAAACTGGACGTCGTCGAGGGAGCCGAGGCCGCGACGGTCGTGAAGGATGAAAAGACGTTCGCGGCCACCGCATTGCCGGCGAGATCTTTCACGCCGCTGGCGCCGCCGACGACGGTCACCATATAGGTCATGCCATTGGCGAGCGCGCTGGTGGGCGTCAGTGTGGCCGTCTTCGTCGAAGCGTTGTAGCTGACCGTGGCGCCGATCAGATTGTTGCTCGAGTCTCGCAACAATACCGTGCTGCTCGTGACGCTCGCGACGCTCAAGGCCTCGCTGAACGTGACCGAAACACTCGCCGTGGTCGAGACCCCCGTCGCGGCGCCGGCCGGGCTAACGCTGACCACCGTCGGCGCCGTCGTATCGGCAGGCGCAATCGAACTGAACAGCGGATCAACCCAATAGTTGCTGCCCTGATACGAGCTGCTGGGGAAACCGCCCGCGCCGTACGAGTAGACGCCGCCATTGGCTGCCACGCTCAACGGGCCATTGGAATAGCCGGAACTGAAGTAGTTAGACGAAACCGAGTAGTGGCCGACATTGGTGTGGTAACTGGCCACATACGTGACGCCGGCCGAAACCGCCACTGGCGTCGAGAACAAGACTTGTTGCCAGCCACTCCCCGTTTCGCTCGTGAAGGTCGCGGTCGCCAATTGCTGGCCGCTGCTGCTCCACAAGCTGCCGGTGTGCGTGCCTCCATTCGCAGCGCTCTTGTAGAATTCAATTCCCGTGATGTAGCCGCTGGTACTGGCGGTGAACTTTACTCCCAGTTCGACCGATTGACCGTCGCCGCTATCGATCGTCGCAGGAGTCGTGGTCGACGGCCACAAGCTGGACGTTGCCGGGGGAAGCGATGCGGCCACGGTCGTGAAGGACGAGAAGACATTCGCAGCCAGGGCATTGCCGGCCACGTCTTTCACACCGCTGGCGCCACCGACGACCGTAATCATGTAGGTCATGCCGTTGGCCAGCGAGCCGGTCGGGTCAAGGACTGCTGTCTTCGTCGAGGCATTGTAGCTGACCGTGGCGGCGACCAGGTTGTTGTTCGAATCACGCAACTGGATCGTGCTGCTGCTGATACTGCCCGCGTTCACTGGTTCGCTAAATGTCACAGTGGCCAGTGCATTGACAGCCACGCCCGTGGACGCCCCGAGCGGTGTAACTACTGTAACCGTGGGGGGCGTCGTATCGGCCGGCGGCAGCACCACGGTCGTGAACGATGAGAAGACGGTGGTTGCCAGAGCGTTGCCGGCCAAGTCCTTAACACCGCTCGCGCCACCGACAATCGCCAGCATGTACGTCATGCTGTTGGCAAGCGGACTGGTTGGGGTGAGCGTTGCTGTCTTTGTCGACGCGTTGTAGCTAACCGTTGCGGCTATCAGGTTGCTATTCACGTCCCGCAGTTGGAAGGTGCTTCCCGAAACACTTGCCGCCGTCAAGGCTTCACTGAATGTCGCGGTGACATTGGCGCTGGTCGCGACTCCTGTCGACGCTCCGGCCGGAGTGACGCTGATTACCGTGGGCGGCGTCGTATCGGTAGGCGGTAACGCCACGGTCGTAAACGACGAGAAGATGTTGGTCGCCAGCGCATTGCCAGCGAGATCTTTGATGCCACCGCTGCCGCCGACGATCGTCAGCATGTACGTCATGCCGTTGGCCAAGGGACTCGTCGGCACGAGCGTCGCGCTTTTTGCCGACGAATCGTAGCTAATCGCGGTGGCTACGAGATTGTTGTTGGAATCTCGTAACTGCAAGGTGCTACTGGTAACGCTGGCCGTATTCAACGGCTCGCTGAACGTGACCGTCACCATGGAGTTGATGGCCACTCCGGTCGAAGCGCCCAATGGCGTGACCGAGACTACGGTCGGCGGCGTCGTGTCGACCTGTGTCGACGCGACCGTCGTAAATGACGAGAACACGTTGGTCGCCAGAGCGTTGCCGGCCAAGTCTTTCAACCCGACGTCACCGCCGACGACCGTCAGCATGTAGGTCATGCCATTGGCCAGCGAACTCGTCGGAGTCAGCGTCGCGGTATCTGTCAGTGGGTTGTAAGTCACCGAGGCCGCGACGAGATTGTTATTTGCGTCGCGCAGCTGCACCGTGCCGCTAGTCACTCGCGCGGCAATCAAGTCTTCACTGAATTGAACCGTGACGACTGAGTTAACCGGGACGCCGGTCGAAGCTCCCCGCGGCGTGACCGAGACCACCGTCGGCGGCGTCGTGTCGGCCTGCGCGATGGCCACGGTCGTAAACGACGAGAACACGTTGGTCCCAAGCGCGTTACCGGCCAAATCCTTCAGTCCGGCGTCACCGCCGACCACGGTCAGCATGTACGTCGTGCCGTTGGCCAGCGGACTCGTGGGGGTTAGCGTCGCGGTATTTGTCGTCGCGTTGTAGGTCACCGAGGCTGCGACCAAATTATTGTTCGAGTCGCGCAGCTGTAAGGTGCTGCCTGTCACCCTCGCGGCAATCAAGGCCTCGCTGAAAGTCACCGTCACGACTGAGTTGACCGACACGCCGGTCGAAGCTCCCACCGGGCTGACGGCGATCACCGTCGGCGGGGTGGTGTCAGGCGGAGGCATGACAAGCGTGGTGAATGACGAGAAGGTATTCGTTGCCAGCGCGTTCCCTGCCAAGTCCTTCACGCCGCTTGAGCCACCGACGATAGTCAGCATATACAGCGTGCTGCCTGCTAACGGACTGGTGGGGGTCAGCGTTGCGGTATTATTCGCGGCGTTGTAGCTAACTGTGGCCGCGACCAGATTGTTGTTCGGATCACGCAATTGCAGCGTGCTACTGGTAACACTGGCAGGGTTCAAGGGTTCGCTGAACGTAACCGTGACAACCGCGGACGTGGAAACCCCCGTCGACGCTCCGAGCGGCGTAACCGCGGTGACGGTCGGCGGGGTCGTGTCGGGCGGAGCCGCAGCGACCGTGGTGAATGACGAGAAAATGTTCGTCGCCAACGCGTTGCCGGCCAGGTCCGTGACGCCCCCCGCACCGCCGACGACCGTCAGCATATAGAACGTGCCATTGGCCAACGGAGCCGTGGGCGTCAACGTCGCCGTCTTGGTCGAGGCGTTGTAGGTAACCGTGGCCGCTACGAGATTGTTATTCGAGTCGCGCAACTGCAGAGTGCTGCTCGTGACGCTGCCCGCGGTCACGGCTTCGCTGAACGTGACCGTCACGGGCGAATTGACCGATACGCCGGTCGAGGCGCCCAGCGGAGTCACAGCGGCGACCGTCGGCGGCGTCAGATCGACGTGCGACAGGTCGATCGTCATTGTCTTGGGCGAAGGATCGGTATCCACCCGGCCGCCGGCCGTCCCACCATTGTCCTGGACCTGGAACGTGAAGCTCGTCGACGCCGCGCCACCGGGAATTGTCGTTACCGAGTACTGCAGCTTGCCGGCTGTAATATCGGTGACCGATACGTATTGCCCAGCGGTTACTGCCACGCCATTGTCCGTCAGATTGCCGATGGCCGGCAGCGTTGTGATCTTGACCGCTTGAAAGCTGTTCGCCGGATTGTCACCGGCATCGCTGAACCCAAAGTCCGCGACGCCGAACGTGTACGGTGCGCCTTGCGATAAAGTGACCGTGTGCGAGGTGCCCGAGGGAGCGTGATTGGCCCCCATCGCGGACAGTATCACATTGCGATAGACCGATAGATCGGCCATGTAAGTAATATCACCGAAAGCCGAGGCGCCGATCGGCTCGCCCGGCAGGGTGCTGATTGAGAACATCAGCCCAACTAATTGCCAATTACCGCTAGCGTCTTTGTGGAACACGCCACCGCCGGAATCCCCCCACGACCCGGTCCCTTCATTGGCGACGTTCGCGGTGAACTGCGTGGCGAAGGCGGTCTCAGAATTGACATCCACCCCTTCCATCATCCCTACGGCGCTGATGATGTTCGTTCCCCAGCGTATATCCTGCGACCCGGTATTCCACAGGTAGCCGGCGTATGTGGACGGCGAACTGGTCTGCTGCCAACTCGAATTCCAATAAACTTCGTTTGCCTGGCGATCACGACCGTTGCCGATCATGGTCACGCTCCAACCGATCGACGGAGCAATGGTGCCGATCGAGATCGAGGGGAGATCGGGCCGGCCGTCGATCTGGTAGAGCGTGAGATCCGTCAGTGCCGTGTAACCGGCGCCGGTAGGGTTGGCGAGCTGAATCGCCGAGTTCGGCACCATGTTGTACCAGGCATTGTCGATGTACGTGGCGCCAGCCCCGACGTGGGTGGCCGTCAGCATCCATCCGTTGCCCAAGTACACGGCCGTGCCGCTACCGCGAATGCCGATGTTCTCGTAGCCGGGGTCGTCAGTAGGCGCTGAGTTATTTTGGGAGCCGTCGCCGCCTGCCACGATCGTCAGCGCGATGCGTTCTTCCAGCGGCTCGAAACTCAGCCTGCGCGATAGTCGGCTTGCGCGTCGATCGATAGCAGCAGCACGCCCGACGGCGGGCTCAGCGCGCCGATCGACAGGCAGGGAACGCGAATGATCGGTGTTGAAGAGCCAATCAAGGAGCATGACGATGTCCGCACAATCGCCCACCAGCGGACACTGCGGCGCACCTGCTGAGCGCGCCGTGAAAAGCGGGTCGACGATCGATTTCTTGTACTGCTGGCGAAAACGCCGTTGATGTGCATCAAGGTGGCGATCAAGCGATCGACTACCTACTCAAGTAATAGGTCACTTTTACCCGACCGCGCTGCGCGAAATCGGGCCATGTGGAGTAGCGAGCTTCGACGCCTAAAACAAAGCCTCGATGAATGTTGTGGCGATTACGCGAATGGCAGGAAGCCCCCCTTTTTGCCGGTAGTAACCGACAGGCCTTGGACCGGCCTGATCGTCGTGGCACGCCCGAGGTGCGGAACCCTCTGGTTTTGCGCGCACTTCTCCGTCTCCGCGACCGCGTTGGGCGAATTCGAGCCACATTCGACGCGACGGCGACCATCGCGCCCGCGCTAGAACGACCGGCGTGGGAAACCGCGCGCGCAAATCCTGAAGAAAACCTTGCACCTCTCGAGCAATAGCGCGCCAGCGAACTCTTTGCAGATCGTCGCGGCACGAACTATGCATGCACGCCCCGTGCTTCAGTGACCTGCACCAGATCCACATCACTAACACGGAGGCTTCAACATGCGTGCATTCACCCTAGCGCTTGCTACTTTGGTGGCTTTTTCGGCCCTTTGTTTCGACACCACCGCCGAGGCTCGTTGCCATCGCCGTTGCGGACGAGCCCGAGCCCGTCAGGCCTGCGGCAGTTGCAATACCGCTTGCGGTTCAGCGTGCCAAGGCTGCGGCACGAACAGCGCTCCTGCCGCGGATAATGGCGCGGCCGAAGCTCCTCCCGCGCCGCCGCAACCGAGCGGCGCCACGACCACCGGCGCGCCCGCGCCGCAAGCCTAGCGCGACGAAACGTCGACGGCTGCGGACGCCGCTTTGCCGAAGTCGAAACGCCCACGTCTGTCCCAACCCGGGCATGCACAACGGTGAAGCGCGTCCGCAGTTTTTTGACTTCCACCCTGGTCGAGGCCCGGACTTATCGCCGTGTTTGCAGATCCGCTATTCGCGGAATGTGCTGCTTGGATTCGCAACAATTGACCGTGCCAATCGTTAAATCGCGCCCAGCCCGACCACGCCGCTGCGCTTATGCGGGGGACGCCGTCTGGTGCGGCGGCGTGCAACCAGGCGAGATTTGACAAGGCTCAGGCAGGCGGCAGAGTTAAGCGGCGGGAATCGATCGCCGATTGTGGCGGCTCTTGGCCGGTGCTGATTTCCGCCTCGTGCCCCCATTTGTGGCGCAAACCGGCGGCGATCGCCCGCGGCGGTCGCGAACATGTTTTCACGTACTTTGTCACTAATACTGCCCCACAGCAGATTTTGGTAATGCAGGAGTTCCCTTTGACGCAGCAGGATACGATGAGCACCACTACAAGCGCAGCCGGACTGGATACGGAATGTGTGCTGCCAGTCCGATCGACACTGATGGTTTTTGATCGCGCCGGAGCGCTTGATGGCATAAACGGGGATAGCGCATTGCTGCGCGAGCTAGCTCGCATGTTTCTCGATCTCAGCCCAGCGATGCTGTCGAAAGTGAAGTTGGCCGTAGCGGATCGTGACTTCGAAGGAACACAGCGCACGGTTCGTGCGTTGAAGGGGGCTGCGGGACATTTCGGCGCGGACAAGGTGGCCGCGGCTGCCTGCGCACTGGCCGGGCGCGCTAAAGCGCGGGACGCCTCGATGGTCGACTCGGTCTACGTCGACCTCGAAGCGGCGGTCGCCGTACTGCAAACGGCGCTCGAGAAGTTCGTCGCTGAGTAGCTGTCGAACTAAAGTCCGGTCGCCAACTGTGGTTTTCCCGAACGGAATCTTCGTGCGAGAAGGCCCTCGGGCGTTTCGCTGTTCGGCCGCCAATTGCGTCTCGACGCGATTCACAAACCTTGGCCCTGTCGAAGCTTGGGGTATTTGCCCTGCGACGTTGCGCGCCTGGTCGAAATACATCCTGTGATTTGACAACGGCCCGAAACAAGGCCAGCCTTTTCTGGGGGTTGGCATTGCGCGATCACCTTCGGCGAGAAAGTTTCGAGGGTCACAAGCCACATGGAAAATGAGCTCGATACAAAGGATCGGCCGGCGCGTTCCACATCGGTGCTGATCGCCTGGCTAAGCGTCTGCATGTTGGCGGCCTCATGGGGTGCCAGGCTGGGGCCGGAATGGGTTAGCCTATGGCGCGAGTGGGGGACCTTCGGTCTGACGGCCGCGCTGGGACTGAATGTCGCGGACCGACTACGAGCCGCACGACGCAGTCGTCTCGAGGCCGCCAGCGCCGACCGACTGCTCGAACGCCGCATCAGCACCGTCATCGACGAAGAATTGCCGGACGAACATGTCACCTGCCGCAAATCGTCCGACCGCGCTCATCAACTGGTGATGTAAGGCCGGGCACCTCGCATACTAGCGCTTCTCCGGCGCGAAGAAAGCGAGCGCGATCTCACTCTTTGCGACAGGCCACGTACAGCCGGCCCTGGACCGGAGCCGGGGCGAGCGCGGCCACGGAATCGGCTAGTGCGCCAGAATCGACTTGCGCGTCCGTTCCGACCCCCAGGACCTCGAAGCCGGCTTCTTCGAACAGCTCGACGGCCTCTTCGTCGCGGATCCAGTACATGTACGGCCCGCGATCGAAAAATGCGCCGATGTTCACCTTGTCGTTGCGGCGCAGCCAAGGCCAATATTGGGTGCTGATCGCGCGGCCGGTTAGTTTGCGAAGCAGGCCTAGATAACCGCGCGCCAGGCGAAAGGCGCCCGACTGAAAGCGGGTCCGGTAGGAAAGAAAGCTGGCAACCAGGACACCGCCTGGACGCAGGATGCGAAATGCCTCGTGCGCAGCGCGGCGCCGATCTTCGGCCGTGGGCAAGAAGCAAAGCACCTGTTGCAAGTAGAGGGCTTGGTCAAAGCTGCTGTCCGCATATTCCAACTGCGTGGCATTCTGCACTCGATAATCAATCGTGCCACCCGGATCGCGCGCTCGTGCTGCCTCGACGAACTGCGGCAGATAATCGAAGCCGTGCAAATCGCGAAAGCCGCGAGCCTGCAGGTCGAGAAGAATTCGTCCGCCGCCGGAACCGGCTTCGACGGTTCGACCGCCGGGAGCGAGAAATCGCTCCAGCAGGAACCGTTCGCCAGGCTCGAGCCCCGAGCGTTGAGCCCAGAGACCAAACTCCGTCTCTCGAAATACTTCATGATTGTCAGCGCGCGTGGGTGCGGCGCCTGAACATGGCTCGGGACCCACCGTCCCCGTTTGATCTGCCCACATGTATTCCTCGACAATTGCCCTTGGCTGGCGGCCAATGGCTCTATACAAGCTGCCCCGAATCCGCAGTCGGTTCATCGTGAGCGATAGCGGCCCGTCTCCGCCTGCCGCGCGAGAGATCGCAGCTCCAACGCTGGCATTTTCACGACCAGATCGATGGCTTTGCATCCACTTTTTCAGCTCAGCAACGGCCGAGCCCACGATGTTGATGACGGATAGCAATTTCTGCGCCTGCACTCGGTGCAAGGTCGCCGCCAGAACGGGATCCGTCCATTTTGGGCCGAAAGTATGCGGGCCAGGTACCGAAATCAGCGGGATTTCCCGGTCGTTGTGGGGTCAGAAAGCGCCAACTAGAATCGGTGCGTCATAGGGGATGCGGCGGCACGCGCGGGAGGGAATTGAGCACAGGCACGGCCGGCTGAACGAGCAGATCGCCTGCAACTGAGGCAGGGACTTCTTTTCGCGTCCGTATTGGTGCATTTTTTGAGAAACGCTGCTTTGAAGGAGCCGGATATGTCTTCGTCTTCACGTCCGGGGTTCGGCACTAGGCGTACTACCTTCGGTTGCGCCGTAATCGCTTGCCTGTGGGCCGTAGGTGCGGGGCCCGCACAGGCTCAGTTCACTTATCTGAACCAGGTGGCGGGCGGGCCTGTGAACAGCCCAGGATACATTCCGCTCCCTTCGATCGTCAGCAACGTAGGACCCGACGGGCAGATTCTTGTCGACGAGGGCTTCTTCGGTAACAGCGAACTGCTAAAGGCGTACTCGGCGGATGGCAATTATTTGCAGACGCTGGCGAATGTGAACCAAACGATCAACACGCCGGAGTTTTCGGCCATCGGCCCCGACGGAACGTACTATGTGTCCGGAAATTCAAATATCGGAGTGTTTAGCTCCACGGGTACATTCCAACGTTACCTTTTGAGCACGGATGGGCGCTTCAACCCTTTGGGCGTAGCGGTGAATTCGACGGGTTCACTCTACCTGGCGAATAGCAGTCAAATCGACGTCTATAGCACGACATTCAATGGTACGAACTATCCGTTGCTGGGAACGATTGGTTCAGCCGGCACCGGACCAGGCCAATTCGGCGGCAGTGGCGTGAGCGCCATAACATTGGACCCGACGGGTGCGAATGTCTATGCCGCCGATGCGTCGGGAAACCGCATCGAAGTATTCTCGGCGGGCGGAACTTATCAGTCCTCGATCGGCGACGCCTCGGGGCCTGGGCATCTGAATCAAATCAGTGGCGTCGGGGTGAGCGGCACCGGACTGCTATACGCTGCCGACTCGGCGAGCGGGATCAAAGTCTTCTCCTCCTCGGGCACCTACTTGCAAACGGTCGCCACGACGGTCAACGGACAAAGCTTTTTGCCTTTCTCGGTTTCCATCGCTCCAACTGGCCTCGTATACGCCGCGGGACAAATTGGCGCAGGAGCGGGAGCGTTCCGCTTCTTCGATCCCGCCTCGTGGTCTTCCGGTACGAACACGTTTACCAACGCCGCGGCGGGGCCGACCAGCGTCACCGTTGGCTTCGGGCAAATGATGGGCGGACAATTGACCTTAGACGCGAACAAGGGGTTAGCCGTCGGCCAGACGACGACCGTCAATAACAGCGGCGTCCTGACCTTGGCCGGCGGTACGCTCTCGACAAACAACCTGGTTGTCGACGGTACCTCGAGCAGCGCCAGCTTCACGATGACCGGCGGCACGCTCACGGCCAATAACATCACTGTCAGCGGCGGCGGTGTCGCGGATTTCGTCGGGCCCCCGCTCTCTGTCAACCTGAATGGATTGGTCTCGGTAACAGACGCTACTTCGCAGTTCAAGGTCGAACAAGGAACAACGTTCACCGCGGCGGCTCTCAATAACAACGGCAACGTCGTGCTAGGCAACAATGCGAATTTTGTCGTGCTGAGCAACTCGTTCAACCTGGGCACGGCAACGCTCAACGGCGGCGAACTCGACATTCGCGGATTGTTCGGCAACGGTCCGGCAGGTTTGATTCAAGGGGCCGGCACGCTGAGCACCACGTCCGGCCTCTCGAATAACGGTACGATTCAATTCACCGGACAGTCGAGCGTGATGGGCGTCGTTAATAATCTGTCGAACGGCGTCATCGAAGTATCCGGTGGTCAGAGCCACACCTTCTTTGGCGGTGTGAGCAACGACGGTCTGATCAAGATTGACCCCGGATCGAGTGCGACATTCCAGGGGAATTTCACCGGGGCACACGGCACGAGCGGTACCGGGACAGTTACTTTTGCTGGCGGATTATCGCCGGGCGACCCCGTCAGCTTGAGTTTCGGCGGCAACGTCGTCCTGCAACATTCGAACGTTACGCTGATGAATCTGGCCAGCGCCACGCCCGGCACCGGTTATGACCAAATCAACGTGGCCGGCCAACTGAGTCTCGACGGAACGTTGCAATTGCTGCTACAGAATTTCACGCCCCAGGTGGGGCAGAGCTTTCACCTGTTCAACTGGGGAACCGAAACGGGATTGTTTTCTCAATTGACGCTGCCGGCGTTGCCGGCCGGCGAGTCATGGAATGCATCGCATCTTAATACCGACGGCACGATCAGCGTAACGATCTCGGGGGACGTGAACGGCGACGGTATTGTCAACGGACAAGATTTGGCGCTGGTGTCGAGCAATTATTTGCACACCGGCACGGGCCAGTCCGGCGATGTCAATAATGACGGCATCGTCAACGGGCAGGATCTGGCTCTCGTTTCGTCCAACTGGCTGCACTCTGCGCCTGCGATGTCTGCGACGGTATCGACCCCTGTGCCTGAGCCTGCCACAGCAGTTTTGGTGCTGTTTTCGATTGCGGGCTTGGCTATCGCCCGGCTAAGACTCTTTGGCCGATAGCACTGAAACCGCCGCTACCAAAAGCCGTCGAGTTCAAGCTTTCAGACGACTGCTTTCAGCGCAGAAATCAACCGGTCGAGATCTTTACCGTTAGTGTAAACGTGCGGGCTGATACGCAATCGGCCAGCGCGACACCCGAGTGCGACGTGATGATTGAGTAGTTCTTTCTTGATCGCCAAGGAATTACGGTCCGCGAACTCGAAGGCCACGATGCCACTGGCTCGGCCTGGTTCGCGGTGGCTGGCAACTTTCGCCCCGCAGCGCGCCAGACGCTCGCAAGCGTCGTCGGTAATCGTCAGGATTTGCGTCGCGATTTGTTCGCTGGTGTAACGCCCGAGCAATTCGAGACTTGCTCCCAGCCCTAGGAAGCCGGTCACGTTGTAGCTTCCTCCTTCATAGCGGGCGGCGGAATCTTTGACATTCAATTCGATCCGGCTGTAGTCGTTTCCTTGGCGGACGCTGTTCCAGCCCAGGCCCAGCGGGCGCAACAGATCCAAATGTTCGCGTCGCAGGTAGAGCAGGCCGGCTCCCTCGGGACCGAGCATCCATTTGTGCCCGTCGGCGGCCAGGAAGTCGATCGGCGTACGGCGAACGTCCAGCGGGAAGACTCCTAACCCCTGAATCGCATCGACGAACAAGTACGCCCCGCGGCGGTGCGCCATGTCGGCCAACGCGTCGAGATCGTTGCGCCAACCGTGTGCATAGTTCACCCAACTAACCGCAATCAGTCGGGTGCGGCTGTCACATGCCTGTTCGATCGCGGCCTGATCGACCCGCCCGTCGACCGTCGCAACGCGACGGCACTCGACGCCACGACTGGCAAGGTTCATCCACGGGTATTGGTTGGACGGAAATTCGTCGGCCAGCGTGACCAGATTGTCCCCGTCGCGCCACGGAAAGCCTTCGGCGACGAAATTGATCCCTTCGGTCGTATTTCGCACGAGCGAAATCTCGGCCGGCTCGGCCCCCAGCAAGGCAGCGCCGCGACGCCGCACGTCTTGTAATTGCGCGGACCAGCTGGTCCAGCCGGTGTCGCCGTTTTCGGTCATGTCGTCGGCCCAGGCGACCATTGCGGCGCGCGCGGGCTCAGAAAGCGGGGCAACCGCCGCATGATCGAAATAGGCCCAGCGGCGCGCGACCGGCATCGCCTGGCGGAATTCTTCCCAGCTTCGAGGCGGCGTGTGCGGATCAGCCGTCATTCAAAACGATTCCTTCGCGGCTCTGTGAACTTTGGCGATTCTGCGACCGCTTCATCTTCGCCGTGGTCTAACGGTTTAATACCAGTAGGTCGGCCAATGTTGAAACGTCTCGATATGCGCTTTGTCGAGCGCCTCGCGGGCACCGGACGGATCATAGGTCGGCAGGTTCTTGATCTGATCCTTTGTCAGGTGTACGTGGACGGTCGATTTTGCCCAATCAATCCGATCCGCGGCGCGCGGGTCGACCAGCACCTTTTTACCGGGCAGCCATTTGCCGGTGTCGACGACCAGGTATCGCACGTCCCAAGTCGTCTCATCGATCAGGAAATCCGCTACATGCCCCAGATCGCCATCCTGGGCATGCACATGATATCCCCTGACCTCACCGGCACCGCGAAGGTTCGCATCGCCGGGCTGCGGCTCGTCGGTATCCGGCGCCAATGCTCCCTCGGCAGGCCAATAAACTGGCCAGCCGTAATACTTCGACATGTGCATTTCGTGCTGGCGCGAGACGGTTTCATGGGTCTCGATCCCGGGGCTTTGCTCGACCTGCTGTTTGGTGAGTGTCACGTTCAACTGCCGGCCGGTCGCGTCGGCACTGGCGACCGAGGCCGGAGAAATCAGCACCAGCCGGCCCGGCAGCCAATGGCCGGTATCCACGACGAAATAGCGAACGTGCCAGTGAATGTCATCGAAGTAAATGTCCGCCAGCGATCCCATATTTCCGTCCGTGGCATGGATCACAAGTTCTGCCAGGTCCGCGGTACTTCGCAACATATTCGCAATCTCCAATCGGTTGAGCGTAATGCGCTGGGCGAGATTTCTGGTCATCATCCGTTCGAAATCGGGCTGATTTCCCGGCCCAAGCCGCGACGGCGCACGGCGAATAATGCCAACCGTGCCGAACGCGTCGCGATCCTTGGTAATTGTATCGCATCTTTTCGAAGGGGCACCCCAGTCGTTTCCCGGCGGGGCCGTTCCTGCGACACTTTTCCGCGTCGGGACTTGCCTGCCGCAACGGCGCCGGTCTAATCAATCGTATGGCCGAAAAGCTCGATCAACTGATGCGTACGCTGTTTTCCTCCGGCGCGAGTTACGAACCCGCCGTGTGGAAACCTCGCTGCGACGTGTACCACGGCCCGCACGGGTGGTTGCTGAAATTCGAGCTGGCCGGAGTTCGGCCCGAGGATTTTCAGCTCTCCCTTGCCGGGCGGCGTCTGATCCTACGCGGCGTGCGCCGCGATTGGGCCATCGAGGAAGGGGGAAACTGGTACGCGATGGAGATTTCCTATAACCAATTCGAACGCGTCATCGAGCTTCCCGATGACGTTGAGCATGCGGATATTACGAGCGAGTATCGCGACGGAATGTTATTGGTTTGCTTGAAGTCCCATTGAGTGACCCCGCGCAAGGAAAGCAATCGCATGACTGATGCTCCGCGGTCGACCGTGCTGCCGACGTTACCGCTGAAGAACAACGTACTGTTTCCTCATCTATTGCTTCCGTTGGCGGTGGGGCGTGCCGCATCCGTGGCCGCGGTCGAGGCTGCGCTTCTGACCGAGGACAAGCGTCTGCTGATCGTGGCGCAGCGAGACGCGCTAGTCGAAGAGCCCACGCTCGACGATCTGTACCGCGTCGGCACGCTAGCGTCGATCAAGAAAATGGAACGCGGCGATGTGGGCCCGCAGATCATCGTCCAGGGCATCGAGCGCGTCGAATTGATCGAAGCCGTGGACACGAAGCCCTATTTCAAGATCCGCGCGCAGCAATTGCCCGAACCTACGGATGACGGTACCGAAGTCGAGGCGCTGGGCCGGGCGATGATCGATCAGGCAGCGGCCGTGCATGCCCTGCTGCAGCCCGAGGCTCCCTTCACAATCCAGCAGATGTTTGCGCAGGTGCCGGACGTTTTGCACCAAGCGTATCTGTTGGCCTCGATGTTGAACCTGGACATTGCCAAGTCGCAGGCGCTATTGGAAGCGAACACCCGCGCCAAAGTGCTGCGATTAGTGATGGAGCACTTGACGCACGAGCTGCAAGTGCTCGAGCTGCGGCACAAGATCACGAGCCAGGCACAGTCCGAGTTGAGCCGCGAGCAAAAGGAATACCTGCTGCGGCAGCAGTTGCGCGCTATCCAAGAAGAACTCGGCGAACGCAGCCCCGAGCAAGCCGACGCAGCCGAGATGCGGCGCCGGCTGGACGAAGCGGACTTGCCTGACGAGGTGCGCAAAGAGGCGACGCGCGAATTGAATCGCTTGGAGCGGCTCCCCACGGCCGCGCCCGACTATCAACTCACGCGATCCTATTTAGAGCTGCTGCTGGAACTGCCCTGGAAAGCAACGACCGAGGATGTGCTCGATCTACCGCGGGCCCGGCAAGTGCTCGACGAAGATCACTACGACCTGAAGGAAATCAAGCAGCGCATCATCGAGCACCTGGCAGTGCTAAAGCTGAATCCAAACGCCAAGGCGCCCATCCTGTGCTTCGTTGGCCCGCCGGGGGTTGGCAAGACGTCGTTAGGGAAATCGATAGCGCGCTCGCTGGGAAGGAAATTCGAGCGGATGAGCCTGGGCGGCCTGCACGACGAATCCGAGTTGCGAGGCCATCGCCGCACCTATATCGGGGCGATGCCCGGTCGGATCATTCAGGCCGTACGCCGGTCGGGCGTTAAGAATCCGCTTATCATGCTCGACGAGGTCGACAAGCTAGGAAGCGATTTTCGCGGTGATCCGGCGGCGGCGCTGCTGGAAATACTAGATCCGGCTCAGAATTTCGAATTTCACGACAATTATCTCGACTTGCCGTTCGATCTGTCGAAGGTTTTCTTCGTAGCCACGGCCAATACGCTCGATCGCATTCCGCAGCCTTTGCTGGACCGCATGGAACTCTTGCGGCTTGCCGGATACTCGGACGAAGAAAAGGCGCAGATCGCAAGGCACTATCTGATCCCGCGCCAATTGAGCGAGGCAGGCCTGAAGCCGGATCAGTTAGTGATTGCCGACGACACCCTGGCGCGGCTGATTCGCCGCTACACGCGCGAGGCGGGCGTGCGCGAATTGGAACGGACACTGGGGCGACTGGCGCGTAAAGTAGCGGTCCGTTTCGCCGAAGGGCACACCGAGCCTGTCGTGGCACGCCCGCAGGACTTGAACGAGCTCCTCGGCCCGGAACGCTTCTCGATGGAAGAAATGCGCCGACAGTTGCCCCCCGGCGTCGCAGCCGGGATGGCGTGGACCGAAGCCGGCGGCGAGATTCTCTATATCGAGGCGGTCCTCCTGCCCGAAGGGCGGGGGCTAACGCTCACCGGCCAACTGGGCGAGGTCATGCAAGAATCGGCCAAGACGGCCCAGAGCTATATCTGGTCAAAGGCGGCCGAACTCGGAATCGATCGCGAAGTGATCCGCACCTCGGGCGTTCACATTCACGTACCGGCCGGCGCGATTCGCAAGGACGGTCCCTCGGCCGGCGTAACGATGGCCACGGCCTTGGCCTCGGTCTATAGCGGCATCGCGCCGCGCAGCGACACAGCCATGACCGGCGAAATCAGTCTCACGGGATTGGTCCTTCCCATCGGCGGCGTCAAGGAGAAAGTGCTGGCCGCGAACCGTGCCGGCATTCGCCGAATCATCTTGCCGCGCGAAAATGGTAAGGATCTGAATGACCTGCCCGACAACGTACGCTCGCAGCTCGAAGTGATACTGACTGACCGTATCGAGGATGTATTGAACGCCGCGGTCCCGGAATTGATGGAACGCGCCGCGGCTGAAGCGAAATAGATTCTTCTGGTGCGCATAAAAAGAGCCGTCAGGCGGGGCAGGAACCTGACGGCCTTCGCACGTGACCGTTGTTATGCTGGCCACGTACAGTGCGGGTAGCTTAAAGTCACGGCAGAGGTCGGCCCGTGTCGGACACGGCCTCTACCGCATAAAGTGGCCGCTTGCACGGCTACTTGTTCTGGTCCTGAGACGCACGCTGGCCGGCGTTCTGGCCTTGCGTATGACATTGCTCCTCGGCCTTCTTCTGCTGGCCTTGTTGTCCTTGTTCGGAGCCGCAAGCGTCGCCCTCTTCCTTCATGTTCTGACCACGATGCTCTTGTTGCTTGTGCATCGGATTCTGGCCCTTCGACGCGTTCGGATTGCCCTGGAAGTCCTGTCGATTCTTGTCATCCTGGCGCTGCGTGTTTTGGCCAGTCTGTTGATCTTTACGCGTATCGTTTGCTGGCGTTCCCATGATGCACTCCTTCTTTTTGTGCGATGTTTACTGCGCCCCCGCAATCACTTGACTTTCTTCTATGCACCTCGCGTGCCGCGTTCGTTACAGACCGCTTAACGACCCGCTTGTTCGCCGATCGCGCAGAATGATCGAGGGATTTGGCCGAGGTTCGACCAACTGCCGATGCACAGCCCCCGACGAGGGCATTTTTCGAGTTGATAGCAAGCGTCCGCAAAAGCTCGGAGATGGCGATTCATCTACCACTCCGGCCGGCGGTAGAACAGCGACGCAGTTGCGCCTTCCGCGATTCGCAAGGGGCGATTGAGGAGGGCGCAGGAACTGAATGTGGTTTTCTACGCGCGCCTTAACATCCTGGCGAGCGCGCCGCGCGGCAGATCCGGCGTCAATAATTCAACGGACGCATTGAACCGCTGCAAGACGGATTCCGCGGCCAGGTAACCGCTGCGCACGGCCCCTTCCATCGTCGAAGGCCAGCCGGTCTTCGTCCAATCTCCGGCCAGGTATAGCCCCGCGATGCTGGTCTTTTGCGTAGGACGCAGCTCTTCGATGCCCGGCCGGACCGAGAATACCGCCAAAGGATCGGCCACCATTTTCCATCGCAGCAGTTTTGCATCACGCGCCGCGGGAAAGACGTCGCGAAGTTCGTTGCAAATCTCGGCGACGACTTCCGCCCGATCGCGACCGGCAATGTGCCGCGACGCGCTGATCACGACCTGGTAGTAGAATTCTCCTCCCTGCTGCCCGGCGTCGAGATCCGTACGGCGAAACAACCATTGGCTGAGCATGTCCACCATCGCGGCATGCTCAAGCGTGGTGATCTGCCGATCGAACCACAGGTGTACGCCGGCAATCGGCGCGGCGTCAATTTGTTGCAGGCCGGCGACTTCGGGAAGTGCTGCAAGTCTTGGCGCCAGCAATGAGCTCACGCGCTGCCAAGGAACGGCGACGATTACGGCGTCGTATTCCTGTGTCGTCGCACCCGACGTAAGCGTGATGCCGTCGTTCGCAAGGTCGATCATGTCGACAGGCGTCCCCAGCGTCAGCTTCACTTGCTGCTGCGCGAGCCATTCCGTGAGTCGGACGTCGTATAGCTCGCTGAGCGAGACGCGCGGCACGTGCAGTTCATAGGCTTTAGAGTTCGAGAGGTATGCATCGACGAAAACCTTCTGGGCGTGCAGCATCGAGGAGCGGTCGACAGATTCCCCTAGGGCGCTGACCAGCACGGCCCCCCAAAAGCGCTCGATCGCTCGCGGCGTCTGACCATGCGCCGCGAGCCATTGCGACACCGTGCATTCAGCAAGCGTCTCGGGCTTCGCCCGGGCCAATTGCAGCATCGCGCGACCGATCGCGAAGCGCTCCTTCCACGACAAAAAGTGCAATCGCAACAGCGCCGGCGCCAGGTGCAAAGGAGCAGGCAGCAGCGGCACGCCACTCAACCGCGAGCAACGACCATCGCGCGTGAAGAGATTCAGTACGCGATCGGCACGAAACAGGTCGGCCGTGCCCGTGCGACGGCAGAAGTCGGCTAGGTTCGTGCAGCAGCCCATGCTGATGTGCTGGCAATAGTCGACGGCCTCGCCGCTCGCGGCATCGGCGAACGAGGCGGCGCGTCCCCCCAGCCGGCGTCGCGCTTCGATCAACTCGATCGAGAGCGGCTGTCCGTCGATGATCTGGCCTGCAAGCCCCACGGCCGCGGCCAGGCCGGCCAAACCACCACCGACGATCGCCACGCGTCGCGGCTGCGCGGGCTGCGGTTGAGGAATAATGGACGGCGCTGGCACAGGCTCGATCATCCTTCCAGCGTTCTAGCAGCACTCGTGGGCGCAGGTACGGATCGAGGCAGCAGCGAACGCGCCGCGATCGCGACCTTGCGCCAGGAGCTTAGCCGAACGCGCTCGCTGAAGACGTCGCCGTCGCGGCGCTTAATCTCACCCAGCAGACTGCCGTAGATGCCGACCATCGCCCGTAGTGCCGCACGGCTATCGCGCGACAGATACGGCTCAAGCTCGATGGCCGATTTGTAGAGTTCTTCGGCTCGGGCGATTTCGAACCGCATCAACTCGCGAAATTGCGAGTTGCGGACGCCTCGCTCGATATCTTGGCGCGAGTAGTTGAATCGTTGCAGGTCTTCTTGCGGCAGATAAACGCGCCCGCGCTCGGCGTCTTCCTTCAGGTCGCGCAAGATGTTCGTCAGTTGAAACGCGATGCCCAAACGACGAGCGGGCGCTAGCGCGGCACGATCGCTAAAACCCCAGATGTGAATGCATGCCAGCCCAACCACGGACGCCACGTGGTAGCAATAATCTTCCAGGTCGGCGAATGTCTGGTAGGTGCGTTCCGCAAGGTCCATCTCGACGCCATCGATACAATCGAAAAGATATTCGTGGGGAATCTCGTACCGCGATGCAGTATCGAGTAGCGCCGGCATCATGATCGCGTTGTGTCGTCCAGCAAATGCCTCGCTCAGCGAGTACCGCCAAGCGGTAAGCTCTTCGCGGCGGATTGCGAGCGTCTTGTTGCTGTCCCCCACGTCATCCGTGGCGCGCAGAAAAGCGTATAGCGCGCACATGGCGCGACGCTTCGCGCTCGGCAGCAGCAAGAACGAGTAGTAGAAATTGCCGGCCCCACGCCGCGCGATATCGCGGCAATAGGCGTAGCTTGCCTCGAGCGTCGCGGTCATGCGCGCCTCGCAGGGGCATCTGCTGCGGAGGACGATGAAGGTCGGCCGGCACCTAGAAGATTGCGCCACACAGCCCCGGCCAACAGCCGTAGCTTGCCGGCGCGCGTGATCGAAGGGCGCCGTCGCCAGACGTCGTATTTGACCTGGTGAATCCGATCGAGAATGGCCAGCCCGCCGTTGGCAAACAGCCACACGTCGCCCCGCAGGCCGCGCGGCATCATCTCGATCAGCGGCAACCCGTCGCGCAAATACTTTCGGGCTCGCTCGACCTCACTCGCCATCAGCAGGCGAAAGCTCTCATTGTAAGTGTGGCAGGCGAAATCGACCTCGCTGTATCCGCAGCGGCGACATTCGGCTTGCGGCAGATAGACGCGTCCCCGTTCCCAATCGCCGGCAACGTCCTGGCAAAAGTTCGCCAGTTGCAGGCCGGTGCAGATCGAATCCGCCAGCCGGCCACGCCGCTCGTCATGCGCGCGAGCCAAATACAACACCAGCCGGCCAACAGGATTCGCCGAGTAGCGGCAGTAGTCGAGCACATCGTCGGCCGTTTCGTAGTGCTGAACCTGCTGATCGCGACGAAAGGCAATCAGCAAATTGGCAAATGGCTCGATCGGGATTGCGAATTCCGCGATGGTCTCGTGCAGCGCGACAAAGACGGGATGCCGCACGATGCCGGCATAACAGTTTTGCAATTCACTTTCCCACCAGGCGAGCAGGTCGAGGCTGCGCTGGTGGTCGTGAATCTCATCGGCCAGATCATCGGACCACCGGCAATAGGCATAGACTGCTTGGAAATGAGGTCGCAAGTAACGCGGCAGCAGCAGGCTGGCCACGTGAAAATTTTCGTAGTGGCGATTCGCCAGATCACGGCAATACTCGCGGCCTTCCTCAAGCGTCGCGGCGCGCGCAAATTGTCCTGCGGGACCATAGTTGGCCAGATCCACATTGAATGACAAGCTGGCCATGATCGTTAAAAACGGATTTCCCAGTGCGGTTAATAGCAAGGCATGCGCGAGGCCGATCACCGCAAGCCAGCCAGAGCGAAAGCTAGCCGACTATTCGGCCGCTCGGGCATACATTATGATAAGGTTCCCTTAAGAGGCCAACCATGCGAATCATACTCGCCGCCCCGCGCGGCTTCTGTGCCGGCGTCAACATGGCGATCGAAAGCCTGGAGCTGGCCATCAAGGTGTACGGCACGCCGATCTACGTCTATCACGAAATCGTCCACAACAAATACGTGGTCGATCGATTTCGCGAAGAGGGGGCCGTGTTCGTCGATTACCTGGAAGAAGTGCCCGAGGGGGCGACGCTGCTCTATTCAGCGCACGGGGTTTCGCCCGAGATACGTCGCATGGCCCAAGAGCGGCGCCTGCGAACGATCGATGCCACTTGTCCGCTGGTGACCAAGGTGCATCTCGAGGCGATTCGCTACGCACGCGACGGATATACCATCCTGCTGATCGGCCACGAGGGGCACGACGAAGTCATCGGCACGATGGGCGAGGCTCCCAACGCGATGCTGCTGGTGGAAACGCCCGAGGATGTCGACAGGCTGGAAATCGCGGATCCTTCGCGGCTGGCTTACCTGACCCAGACCACGCTCTCGGTCGACGATGCCAATCGCATCATCGAACGGCTGCGGGCCAGGTTTCCCCAGATATCGAATCCCCCCAAGGAAGATATCTGCTACGCCACGCAAAATCGTCAGGAAGCGGTGAAGCTGCTGTCGAGCGACGCAAACCTGGTGCTGGTGCTCGGCAGTCAGAACAGCTCGAATAGTCAGCGGCTGGCCGAGCTAGCGCGGGAGAGCGGCGTGCGCGCCTACTTGATTGACGGTTCGGCCGATATCGACGTGGGCTGGTTCAACGGAGACGAGACGGTCCTCATCACGGCCGGGGCCAGTGCTCCGGAATTGGTGGTCGAGGACTGCGTCGAGTTCTTGCGAAAGCGCTTCGGAGCCACGGTCGAGACGAGCGTCGTTCGCGAAGAGGAAGTTTATTTCCCACTGCCGCGTGAGCTGCGGTCACTGGCCGCGGCGGGCGGCGTACCGCAGGCCGACGGATGATCCTCGGGCGTGCCGATATCCGGCACCCTTAACCCCCGGGCAGCAGATTTTCTTGCTTTCATCAGCGGCATCGCCCTGCGAGTTAAACTTACGTAGCTGTGCGCGGCGAATCTCACCGAGCAAGAGTCCTCTACGTTTGCCATGAAGATCGCGGACCTCGATTTTTTTCTGCTCGATCCCACGGCACGCGGCGCTGAAGGCGCCGAGCGCCCACTACTGGTGCGCCTGGCTACCAGCAACGGCCAGGAAGGTTGGGGCGAGGCTCATATTGCCTGGCGTGCCAGCGAACTGGCTCTGCGCCGCGAGCACGTGCTGCCGCTGCTGGCCGGACATAATGTTGTTGACGTAGAAGAGTTGCTTACGAAAGAGGCCCTGGCCCCGGCGGGGCTTCGCGCGGCCGTCGAGATGGCCTGCTGGGACTTGATCGCCGGTGCCGCGCGCCAACCACTGTACCGGATTTGGGGGGGCGAGTATCGGCCGCGCGTGCCATTGGCGATTCGATTGCCGTTTGGTTCGGCCGAGCGAACGGTGCAGTTGTCGCGCGATCTTGCGGCCCGCGGTTTTCATACACAGTCCGTTACCGCTTGCGGCGAAATCGACGACGACGTAGCCCTGGTCGACGCCGTGCGTCAGGCAACGTCGCAACGCGTCGCTCTACGCTTCGACGCTGCGGGGCGATACTCGGCCGTGGCCGCACGCGAACTTTGTCGCCGCCTCGAGGGGAAGGGGCTGCAACTTATCGTCGATCCTCTCGAAACTGGGCTCGACGGTCTTTTGTCGCTGGTCAGGCAAACGACGGTTCCGATGGCAGTTTGTTCGCCGGTTCGTTCGCCCGCGGATGTGTTGTCGCTTGTGCGCAGTGGTGCTGCCGCTCACCTGGTGATCGACATCGGCGCGGTTGGCGGACTGTGGATGGCGCGAAAATGCGCGATCGTGGCCGCGGCCGCGCAGTTGCCGGTTTCTCTGCGAGGCGGCGCGGGGCTGGGCGTGGCGCTGGCAGGAGTGCTGCACCTGGCGGCAGCGACGCCCAACCTGGGGCTGGCGCACGAGTGTGCGTCGTACCAGTTGCACCAGGACATCTTGCGCGAACGACTGACCATCGTCGACGGCACAATCTCGGTTCCGCAAGCCGCGGGATTAGGGATTTCTGTCGATCGGGCGCGGCTCGAATCCTACCTGGCGGCGTAGTAGATTCGCACCTCGTCTCGCTCGTAATTCTCGCTGTCGCCGTGCGGGACGTAGCGTTTCTGCCGCTTCTACCGGCCAGTCACTTGCCTGACCAATCTTTGCACGGGGCACTGCATGCACTGGCCGACAATCCAGTCATCCCGCGCGACCTATATATAGAGTGCGCACGCGCCTAGAACGCGTACTTAGACCTGCAGTACCAGCAACGCGCAAGCACGTGATTTTTCGGTCGGACACTCGAACGACGCATCCTACGAGGTTGGCGCTTTGTCCGTAGAACCATCGATAGAAACGTGTCCGGAGAGCACCGAGCTGGCCGCTTTGTTCGCGGGTCAGATGCCGGCTGCCGAGATGGCGCAATTGCTGCGGCACGCTGCCGGCTGCGATCGTTGCCTGCCACTATTACGTAGTGCAGGCCTGTCCATGTCGCTGGCGGCCGATGCGCCGCGCACGCCGGGGAGTGATACCGTGAAGGGCGAAAGGGCAATGTGGTCGTCATCTGCCACCGGGACACATCCCGAAGTCCGCAGCGCCAGTGTCGCAGATACGCCGACCTGTGACAGTCCCCCGCCGACCTGGCGTGGGCTGCTCGCGGCGCCGCAAGCAGATGACGAATTAGGACGCCTCGGCGGCTATCGCATTTTGCGCGTGCTGGGCGAAGGGGGCATGGGCATCGTCTTCGAGGCCGAGGACATCAGCCTGGGCCGCCGCGTGGCCATCAAAGTCTTGCGCTCCGCCGAGATCGATCAGGCACAGCGCAAGCGGTTCCTGCAAGAAGCACAGCTCGTGGCCTCGCTGTCGAGCGACCACATCGTCACGGTGCATCAGGTCGGCGAAGAAGCCGGTTGCATGTATATCGTGATGGAGTTGCTGCGCGGCGAGACGCTCGACGCCCGACTACGGCGCGACCGCTCGTTGCCGCTGGCAGAAATGCTGCGAATCGCGCGGGAAGTAGCCGAGGGGTTGTCCGCCGCACATGAAAGGCAACTGGTACATCGCGACATCAAGCCCGCGAACATTTGGCTCGAAACGCGCCGCCCTGACGAGCCGGCACGGCGAGTAAAGCTGCTTGACTTCGGCGTTGCGCGGCCACTCGCGGTACACGAACATCTGACGATGGGCGGACAGATCATCGGCACGCCTGCCTACATGTCTCCCGAACAGGCCTGCGGAATGCCGATCGACCAGCGTTCGGATCTGTTTTCGCTGGGCACGATCATGTACGCGATGCTGGTCGGCAAATCCCCTTTCGATCGCGCTAGCTATTTGCACGTGCTGAAGGCCGTAGTCGAAGAGCCGCACGCGCCGCTAACGGAATGGGTTCCCGGCGTGCCGACGCATTTGACACAACTCGTCGACCGATTGCTGGCAAAAGATGCCAAGGCCCGACCCGTCTCGGCCCGAGCCGTGGCGGACGAAATCCGTCGCATAGAACAAAGCCTGACGAGCACAGGTATGGTTCCGCCAGAATTCTCCTCGACCACCGCGACGCGGCCCACACAGTTTCGCAAGCGGCTGGGATGGGGCGTCTGGGCGGGCGCCGTGGCCATTCTGGCGGCGGCGGCGCTCGGGCTGTTGTCGCAATATCACCACCTCCTTGAATTGAAACATAGCAACGCGATTGAAAGCTCGGTTATGGCGGCGCTGGGCGAGCATTCGCCGAGCGTTTCACAATCGGCAGCTCCTGCCAAGCCGACGAGCGATCCGCCAGCCGCGTCCGCACCGGCGAACGAAGTCGCGTCAAGCGACGCCGCAGCGCCACCCGCCACGGATCTACCCCCCATCAAAATCGGCATTATTCACTCGCTATCCGGCCCGATGGCGACGAGCGAGCGGTCGATCGTGGATGCGTTCCTGATGGCGGTGAAGGAGATCAACGAATCTGGCGGCTTGCTAAATGGCCGCGAGGTGCAAGCGATCGTCCGCGACGGCAAGTCGAACGAATATATCTTTGCCGAACAGGCCGAGGATTTGATTACCAATGAGCATGTCGTCACGCTCTTTGGCTGCTGGCGCTCGCCGTGCCGAAAGATGGTCGAAGAGGTTTGCCGTCGGCATGACCACTTGCTCGTCTATCCCACGACTTACGAAGGAATGGAAGAGTCCCCTTACGTCATTTATATGGGGGGCGCGCCGAATCAGCAGATCGTGCCGGCTACCAAGTGGGCGTTTGCCTTTCTCGGCAAGCGTAAATTTTTCTTGATCGGCGCCGACGGCGTCTACTCGCACTGTGCCCACGAAATCATTCGTGACGAGGTGGCCGCGCTCGGCGGGCAAGTCGTCGGCGACGGCTACCGGCCCTTGGGAGATACCAACTTTGGCGATCTGGCCCGGCAAGTCGTCGAATCGGGTGCGGACGCGGTTATGAATACCGTCAGCGGCGCGGGAAACATCAGCATGTTCAATCATTTGCGCGAAGCGGGCGTGACATCGGAATCCGTGCCCACGATCTCGTTTAAGGTCACGGAAGAGGATTTGCTGAACATCTCGGCGATGGGGCACGACCTGGCCGGGGACTATGCTGTCTGGAGTTATTTCCAGAGCGTGAATACGCAGGACAACATCGATTTTCTCGATCGTCTGCGACAGCGCTACGGACCGGCGCGCGTGGCCACGGATCCGATGGCGGCCGCTTATGCCGGCATGCACATGTGGGGTTACGCCGTCGACGAATGTAAAACGGATCGCGTGTCCGATATTCGCGCGGCGATGATCCACCAAACGCTTAACGCGCCCGAAGGACCCGTGGAAATTGAAGCAGATAACCACCACGCGTGGCGGCAGGCATTGATTGGCCGAATCGACGACGATTTGCAATTCGACATTGTGTGGAGTTCGCCAAAACCGATCGTGCCCGAGCCGTTTCCCGCCTCGCGCACGCGCGGAGAATGGCTGCAATTCCAGAAAAAGCTCTATCAAAAATGGGGGGGGCAGTGGCGGGCCAATGCGCCGGCCAAGCCACGCTAGCCCAAACGCCTAACCGTTCTCTTTTCGCTTTGAAGCGGTCGACACTCTCATGATCGAGTATCAATCCGAACGCTGGTGGCGCACGACTTGCGCCTTTTATGGCACGGTGCTGCCAAACGTTCTGGGCCGGGTCGGGCTGCTCACCTGTTTCAGCCTGGTGCTGTGTGTACTCGACGAGTACGTGTTCCGCCGTTACGGATTTCCGCTGCCTTCGCTCGATCAGCTTGGACATTCGGTACTCGGCGTGGCAATGAGTATGTTGATCGTCTTTCGCACCAACTCGTCGAACAATCGGTACTGGGACGGACGAACATTCTGGGGCGTACTGGTCAATGGCTCGCGCAATCTGGCCCGATTGGGCTCACGCTACGCGGGACCTGCCGAAGACCTGCCGCCGCTGATCACGGCGTACGCGACGGCGGTGCGCGAGACTCTGCGCGGTGGCTTCGAGTACAAAAGCATCGCCAACCTCGTGCCGGGGCGTCTGGCACGACAAGCGGCTGCCGCCTCGAATCCTCCGACGGTCCTGGCCGGCGCGATCAGCGATTGGATCAATCACCGCCGCATCGATGGACAGCTCGATAACTACCAGGCCATGGCGATGGAACAGGTTCTCAGCAGCATGGTCGACGCGCAGGGGGGGTGCGAGCGCATTCAGAAGACCCCCCTGCCGTTTGTGTACGCCTCGCTGATTCGGCAGTTGCTGTTGATCTATCTCGGTTCGTTGCCGTTCGTGCTGGTGGGCCGAATGGGATATGCCGCGCCGCTGGTTGTCGCGGTGGTCTCGTTCGGCATGCTAGGCATCGAGGAAGCAGGAGCGGAAATCGAACGTCCGTTCGGCGTCGATCCGAATTGCCTACCGCTTGAACGTATCTGCGGCACCATCGCCCGCGACACAAAGACGCTATGTGTCCCGTACGAAGCGCAGACGGTCTAAGCGATTGCCAGCCGAGAGCGCGGATTTCTCGCCGGGCGATATAATCGTGCGAACCTGTCGCCCCCGTTTGTGGTCCAGCAAGAAGCAGCCCGGGGATTTGCAGGTAGAGCCCCATACGGCCGTGCTCGGGGAGGCCCTGATGGCCACGCCAAGGATGTTGACGATTCGGGAAATGGAAGCCGGCCTGGACCTGATTCGTCGATCGCCACAAGGGACGGGCAGGGTCGAGATGATCGTCCGCCGCCCGCAAATCGGCGCGCGCGAGGTCATTACCGAGGCGACGCTCGACACCCATGTCGGGCTGGTCGGCGACAATTGGTTGGCGCGCGGTTATCGGCGCACCGCCGATGGCTCGGCGCATCCTGACATGCAATTGACGTTGATGAACGCGCGGGCCATTGCGCTGGTCGCGCAAACGAAAGACCGCTGGGCACTGGCCGGCGATCAACTGTTCGTCGATTTTGATCTCAGCGACGCACACATTCCGCCGGGCACGCAACTGCGGATCGGGACGGCGCTGGTCGAGGTAACCGCCGAACCGCACACGGGCTGCCGGCAATTCGCGGCACGCTTTGGAAAGGATGCCGTGAAATTCGTGAATTCACCGATCGGCAAGCATTTGCATTTGCGTGGCATCAACGCGAAAATCATTCGGAGCGGACGATTCTGCCTCGGGGACACCATCAGCAAAACCGATTCCTGACTTTGCTACAGCACGTCCGGCGGACGTCCGATCATACTGGCAGCGCAACGACCGGCGAGAGTGTCATAATGCGGGGCGTGTATGCCCAGAGCCGTCGCTGGCGCGATAAATGCAGACTTAAATGATCGATGAAGCATCCAGGCGCCCTTGGAGCGAGGGAACCATGACCGCTCGAAAGCATCCGCAGGCCTCGCAAGAACCGACGTCAAATAAGCCCAACTCGCCCAGCGATCAGGATCCGAAAGTCCCGCGTCCCGAAGTAGGTAAGCCGGAAAGAGCCGAGCCGCCGGTTCCCGAAGATCCCGTGGACGAGTCCTCCTGGGAGTCATTCCCGGCCAGCGACTCGCCAGCTCATTGAAAGCAAAATGCTAAGCGGCGACTAAATGCTGCAGCATTTCTCCCCGCGCCCAGGGTGCGCACGCCCCTTTTTGGCTGTTAAAATCGGCCAGTCGAATCATTAACTCGTCCGGTGAATTCGCAAAAGGGGTAACGCATGGTGCGCTCGCTGAACTCTTCGCTGCCACTCACTGCGCTGTTAGTGACGATGGCGAATCTCGCCTGTTCGGCGCACGGTGCTGAATATCAGCTCGACCGCTTCAAGGTGATTCCTCTAACGGATACCTATTACTCGGAAGGGGCCAATGTCGGCGATCTCGATGGCGACGGCGTCATCGATGCGGTTTACGGTCCATACTGGTTTGCAGGGCCGCTGTTCACCGAGAAGCACGAGATCTTCGCCGTGAAGCCTCAACCGGTCGAAGGTTACGCGAACCACTTTTTCTCCTGGGTTTACGATTTCAATGGCGACGGCCGTCCGGACATCCTCACTGCGGGATTTCCGGGAACGCCCGCCTTCGTTTACGAAAACCCAGGCTCGGCCGGATTCGACAAGCATTGGCCGCGTCGTAAGGTGCTCGACTCGGTCTGCAACGAATCACCGCAGTTGTTGAACATCGTGGGAGACGAGCGGCCGGAACTTGTTTGCACGCACGATGGCTATTTCGGCTATGCCACGATCGATTGGAACCAGCCATTTCAAGAGTGGCAGTTCCACAATGTGTCCGAACGCAACGCGCCAAAACCTTTTGGCCACGGTCTAGGCGTGGGCGATATCGACGGCGACGGTCGGCAGGACATCATTACCAAGGATGGATGGTTTGCTCAACCTTCGTCGCTCGACGCCGGGCAGTGGGAATTCCATCCGGTCGAGTTCGCCGGTCCCGGCGGCGCCGAAATGTACGCGTATGACGTCGACGGCGACGGCGATAGCGACGTGATCACGAGCCTCGCGGCGCATGAATTCGGCCTCGCTTGGTACGAGCAGAAGCGGCAGGGTGACCGCATCGAGTTTACGCCGCACGTCATCATGGGAAGCGAGGCGGCTGCGAACCGTTACGGTCTGCTTTTCAGCGAACCACACTCCGTGAATTTGGCCGATATCGACGGCGACGGTCTGAAGGACATCGTCACCGGCAAGACGTACTATTCACACCACAAGCAAAGCCCGCTGTGGGACGCAGGTGCCGTGGTCTTCTGGTTCAAGCTGGCCCGCACCAAGGACGGCATCGATTGGATTCCCTATCGGGCCGCGGATGACACCGGCATCGGCCGGCAATTAACGGTGGCCGATATCAATGGTGATAAGCTGCCAGACATGATCGTCGGAGGGATGAAGGGCGCGCATGTGCTGCTGCATGAACGTGCGACTGTCAGCCGCGACGAGTGGGAGGCGGCGCAACCCAAGCCCGTCGCACCAGCCGAAAAATAAAGCGCGGGCGAGAAATAGCATGGCCTGCGGTTTACTTGTCGAGCTATTTATCCAGCGCGACAGTATTCGAAACTGAGTTGCCAAATGTGTCATAACCGTCGAACTGCCAGACGACTTTTTTCGAATTCGGTTCGACCTCGACGACGAGCGGCTGTCCCGGCCCGGCATGGCAGTTACCGATCAGGTAGTTGCCGTTCGGTAGCACGGCCAACGTCGTGACCCAAGCTAGCGTGATGCCGGCCAGGTCCTTTTGCCCGATCTGCCAGACGATCTCCTTTTTCGGCGTAACTTCCAGAACGCCGTGACCATTGCCCGTCGAGATCAGCGTGTTGCCGTTGGCCAGTCGCAGCGCGGCGAAGCATTTGTTTCCAAAGCCTTCAGGCCCGTGCCCATCCTTTTTTTGCTGACCAAAGAGTGGGACTTCGTAATCCCACACAATCTTGCCTGCCGCGTCATATTCACGCACCACGCCATCCCCTTCGTGGCAGACGAGGTAGTGGCCGTCAGGCAGCTTTCGCGCCAGGCGCGTGTCGGTGTGCGGATGGGGATGGTCGACTTTCAGCTTGAGTTCGTGAATCAGGTGCCCGTCCCGATCCACTTCGATGATGCGACCCGGCCCGCTTTCGGCGATCATCACTCGCCCGTTACCGAGCGGCTGAAACGCATGAACCTCGACCGGCTTGCCCTGATTGCCGTTGGCCGTGGCGGAATCGTACGACCAGACAACCTTTTTCGTCGCGGGGTCGATCTCGACGACTTTGTTCGCCCCTTGCTGCATCATGAAATGTCCGTCCGGAACCACGGCCACGTCATGAATGCCGCCTCAAGGCATTTGCCACTCGATCGTGCCATCGCGGTCGACGATCGCGAGCTTGTCATTTCCTTGCACAAGCAAACGCTGGGCATGGGCTGTCCCTGTCGCAGCGAGAAGAATTGCACAGAACGCCGAGATAAATACCGCCCGCAGTGGGTGCTGTCGTCGCATGTGTCTCTTTCTGATTGAACGTGCCGCGTTTTATTGGCGTTCCAGGCCCTACGGTAAGGCGATTTACCGGCATGCCGGGGCCTTCCATACGTGGGCAATTCCCTTCAGATTTGTGTATACTGTACCCTGACTTTTGCTTCCTGCCTGCCTGGGTTCCTCGCCTTCTTCGAAATCAGCATTGCCACGCTGGATGAATTCTCATTTCGACAAGTTGCGACTGCCGGCAACCCGGCGTGTCATCGGTGCGTTAACCGCGCTTTTATGCCTGACGCCCTTCGAGTTTTTGCGCGCGGCCGAAGCAAACGCCCCCTCGGCGCCGGTGGTAGATTTCCGCACGGTTATCCAGCCCATCCTGGCCCAACGTTGCTACCGCTGTCACGGGCCTGATCAGGCCAAGGGGGGCTTGCGACTCAATAGTCGCGATGGAGCGTTTGCCGAGTTGGAATCCGGTGGTCACGCGATCGTCGCCAACCAGCCAAGCGAGAGCCTTCTTTTGGAGCGCATCACCGCGACCGAAGAGGGCGTGCGTATGCCCCCCGAGGGCAAGCCCCTAACGGCCGATCAAGTGCGGGCGCTCAACGATTGGATCGCGTCCGGTGCCAAATGGGAAAACCATTGGGCGTTCGAGCCCGTCATGCGCCCGACTCTTCCACAAGTCGACAACGAGGCATGGAATCATAATCCCATCGATCGTTTCGTATTCAGCAAGCTTGCGGCCCATGGTCTCGCACCAGCGCCGCCGGCCGAAAAGGCATCGCTCTTGCGACGGCTCTACTTCGACCTGACCGGGCTACCTCCGTCCCCCGAGGAGATCGACGCGTTCCTGGCGGACACGACGGACGACGCCTACGAAAAGGTCGTTGATCGATTGCTGTGCTCTCCGCGCTATGGCGAACGTTGGGGGCGTCATTGGCTGGACCTGGTTCGCTTTGCCGACACGAACAGCTTCGAGCGCGACGGCGTGAAACCGAACGCGTGGCGGTTTCGCGATTATGTGATCCGATCGTTCAACGACGACAAACCCTACGACCGGTTTCTGCGCGAGCAACTGGCTGGCGACGAATTGCCCGATGCTTCTAACGAATCGCTGACCGCGACCGGCTATTACCGTCTTGGGTTGTGGGACGACGAGCCGGCCGATCCGCTGCAAGCCCGCTACGACGAGCTCGACGACATCGTAGCCACGACCGGGCAGGTCTTCCTTGGGCTGACAATCAATTGCGCCCGCTGCCACGACCATAAGCTCGACCCGATTCCGCAGGCCGACTATTACCGCATGGTGTCGTTCTTTAACGAGATCGACCGTTACAACACCAAAACCTGTCAGGTCGACATTTCTCCCCCCGAAATCGCCGAGCAATATCGCGACGTTGAGGCGCGCAAGGCAACCCTGCGCGAAGCGATGCTGCTGCTCGAACGCACAGGCATCGAGAAAATGTCTGCCGAGGATCAGCGCCGGACCGAAGGGCCCGAGCGCGATGCCGTTCTGAAGAAGAATCTGCAAAGCTGTCTCAGCGAGGAATCGTGGCAAGAGTACAGCAAGCGCAAGGACGAACTAACCGAGGTGGAAAAGACCGTGCTTCCGCCGCGCGAAACGCTGTTGGGGCTCGGCAAAACTTTGGAGGGTCCACCGCCGGCTTTCATTCTTGCACGTGGTAATCCGCATGTGCCGGGGGCCGAGGTGCAGCCCGCCTTTCTGACCGCGCTCGGCGGTGGCGAACCATCGATCACCGATCGTGGCCGCGCGTCGAGAACGTCAGGTCGTCGCACGGCGCTAGCAGACTGGATCGCCTCGCCGACGAATCCGCTCACCGCGCGGGTCGTTGTGAATCGGGTCTGGCAGCATCATTTCGGCCGCGGCTTGGTCCGCTCGTCGAGCAATTTTGGCAGCCTGGGAAATCCTCCCACGCATCCGGAACTGCTCGATTGGCTAGCGGCAGAGTTCGTCGATCTTGGTTGGCATTTCAAGCCGCTGCACCGGCTGATCGTCACCTCGAACGCTTATCGCATGTCGTCGGCCGGGAATTCGCAAGCCCTGGCCAAGGATCCTGAGAATGATCTCTTGTGGCGCTTCGACATGCGCCGGCTGGGGGCCGAAGAGGTTCGCGACGCCATGCTCGCCGCCACCGGTCAATTGAACTTGAAGATGTTCGGTCCAGGCACGTACCCCAAGATGTCGCAGGAAGTGCTGCAGACTCAGTCGATCCCCGGCAATGGCTGGGGTGACTCTTCGCCCGAGGAGCAAAATCGGCGCAGCATTTACATTCACATCAAGCGGTCGCTGGTTTTGCCGATCCTGGCCGAGTTCGATGTTTGCGATACCGACGGCAGTTGCGCGGTGCGGTTTGCCACGACTCAGCCGACACAGGCGCTAGCGATGCTCAATGGCGAATTCGCCCACGAGCAGGCCGCGGCGCTGGGCCGGCGCGTAAAGTCCGAAGTGGCCGAGGGGCTCGACGGTCAGATCGCCAGGGCCTTGCGATTGGCGCTGGCCAGGCCCGTCGAGTCGCGGCAAATCGAGCAAGGGGCGCGATTGATCGAGCGGCTGCAGACGCAACATGGGCTGACCGCCGACAAGGCCTTCGAGTATTACTGCCTGACAGTGCTTAATCTGAACGAATTCGTTTACCTGGATTGACCAGACATGGCTAACGACATACCGCATGGATCGTTTTGCCGCCGCACCCGGCGCGAATTCCTCTGGCAGGCGGGCGGGGCGTTCACATCGGTGGCCCTGGCCGGCATGCTCGGCCGAGACGGTTTTCTGGCGTCGCAATTACGCGCGGCCGATGGCGTGACACCATTTGCCAATCCGCTCGCACCCAAGCCGGCGCATTTCGCTCCGAAAGCGAAAAGCGTGATCTTCTTGTTCATGTACGGCGGGCCGAGCCACGTCGATACGTTCGATTACAAGCCGATCCTTTACAAGCTCGACGGACAGACGATCCCGGTTAAGACCAAGGGACGCGGCGGCTCGAAAAACGAAGGGCGCGTCGTCGGGCCGAAATGGACGTTCAAGCAATACGGGCAGTCGGGCCAATGGGTCTCGGAGCTGTTTCCGCATCTCAGCGGACACGTGGACGATATCGCCTTCATCAAATCGATGACGGCCGATTCGCCGATTCACGGTTCGGCGATGTTGCAAATGAACTCAGGCAAGATACTCAGCGGCAGCCCAGCGCTAGGGTCCTGGGTGAACTACGGCCTGGGAACCGTAAATGAGAATTTGCCAGGCTTCGTCGTGATGCTTGACCCCAGCGGCGGTCCGATCAGCGGCGCCAAAAACTGGTCGAGCGGTTACATGCCGGCCACATACCAAGGAACGCTATTGCGCTCCAAGGGAGCGCCGATTCTCGATCTGAATCTGCCGGAAGGCATGACTCAAGGAGTCGAGCGCGATTTATTGGATGCATTGCACACGGCCAACAGCGATCACCTGGCCGGGCATGCCGACAATAGCAACCTGGCGGCGCGGATCGCCAGTTATGAGCTGGCGTACAAGATGCAACAGTACGCACCCGATGCGATCGATCTTGGGCAGGAAACGCAACAAACGCTCGACATGTACGGCGTCAATCAGGAACGTACACGCGACTTTGGTCGCCGCTGCCTGTTGGCGCGGCGGTTGGTCGAACGCGGTGTCCGCTTCATTCAGCTCTATTCCGGCGGATCGCACAACGACGCCAATTGGGACGCGCACGGCGACCTGGAAAAGAACCATAATTTCCACGCCGGCAATACCGATCAACCCATCGCGGCGCTACTAGCGGATCTCAAGCAGCGCGGCCTATTGGACGAAACGTTGATCGTCTGGGGTGGTGAGTTCGGTCGCCAGCCCACGGCCGAATATGCCAAGGGGACCGGCCGCGATCACAACGCTTACGGCTTTACAATGTGGATGGCCGGCGGCGGCATCAAGGGGGGGCAAAGCGTCGGCACGACTGATGAACTAGGTGCGGCCGCCGTCGAGCACCCCTTCCACGTCAAGCATCTGCACGCCACGATCCTGAACCAAATGGGATTGGACCCCAACGCGCTCTCGTACTTCTACGGTGGGCTGGATCAAAAACTGGTAGGGGTCGAGCAGGTCGAGCCGATCCGGCAGATTATCTAAGCGGTCGCCCGCGGTCACCGGATCACACGGCGCATAGCTTCCAAATCTCGTCGCCGATCTTGCTGCCTGCCGTGGTGCAACGCATCATGGAGTGAATCGTTTTCTCGGCCTCTACCGCCTCCGCAGTCGGCTGCCATTTATGTCCGCATCGAACGAACTTTTGGCAGCCGCGATCGAGATGCATCGCTCGGGCAAGCTGGCCGCGGCGCTCCCTCTGTATCAGGCGGTGCTCGCGCAAGAAAGCGATAACGCCGATGCCCTGCATTTGCTGGGGGTCTTGCATCACCAGCAAGGGGATCAGCCCAAGGCAATCGAATTGATCGGCCGTGCCGTGGCCCTGCGTCCCAGCGCTTACGCGTTTCACGCCAACCTGGCCGAAGCGTACCGCGCGCAAGGGCAATTCGAGCGCGCCATCGGCTGCTGCCGCATGGCTCTGTCGATGCGGTCCGACTATCCCGAGGCGCTCTGTAATCTCGGCGCCTCGCTGCAGGGATTGGGAAAGCAGGCCGAATCGATCGAGCATTTTCGCCATGCACTCGAACTGTGGCCCGATTTCGCCGTGGCGCACAATAACCTCGGCATTGCCCTGCGTGAGACAGACGCGTGCGACGAGGCGCTCGAACATTTTCGCCGCGCCGTCGAATTAGATCCGGCATTTGCCCCGGCCCAGACGAACTTGGGGCAAATGCTGCTCGACCGTGGCGACGCCGAAAAAGCCCTGCCGCATTGCCAGGAGGCCGTTCGGCTGCAGCCAAACGTCGCGGCCATGCATCACAATCTGGCCAATGCGCTGCGTGGGCTCGAACGTTTCGTCGACGCACGCGTGGCCTACTTCGAGGCCTTGCGCCTTGATCCCAACCTAGCCATGGCGCATGCCCACCTGGGCCTGACGCTAGTGCGCGAGGATAAACCAGCCGAGGCCTTGCAGTGGCTCAAGAAAGCCACCGAACTCGAACCGGAAAACGCCTCGTTCTGGGAATACCTGGCCGAAGCGTACGACGAGTGCGAAGACCCAGCGCAAGCAATTCCGTGTTGGCGCCGCGTGCTCGAACTCGGAGAGGACCGTGCCGGACCGCATCTGGCACTCGGCTGGGCCCTGCAAGAAGAAGGGAAAGTCGACGAGGCCGTCGAGCATTATCAGGCGGCCGTTCGGTTGCAGCCCGAGGGGGGCATGGCGCCGATGAGCATGGCCGGAGTCTATGAGGAACAAGGCAAACTGCCCGAAGCCGAGGCAGAGCTGCGCGAGGCAATCGCGTTACAGCCGACGTTCGCGCTACCTCACGCTCGCCTGGCGACGCTCTTGCGCGGCAAGTTTTCCGATGCGGATCTCGCCGCGCTCGAAGAGCGCATTGCCGACGAGAAAATCGGTAACGGACCTCGTGCGCGGATGTTCTTTGGCCTAGCGCACGTCCTGGACGCTCGCGGCGATTTTGTGCGGGCCGCTGAATGTCTGCGGCAGGCCAACGCCCTGACCTTGGAATTGAACCGCACGCGTCGCGAATACTCCGCCGACGAGCATCGGCAATTCGTCGACATGGTGCTCACGCAGTTCAGCAGCGACTTTTTTTCCCGGCTGCGCGGGGCAGGATCGGATTCACTGCGTCCCGTATTCGTATTCGGGCTTCCCCGCTCTGGCACAACTTTGACCGAGCAGGTGCTGGCCAGCCATCCCGCGATTCATGGCGCGGGAGAGTTACGGCATGTGCGCCAATCGTTCGAGTCGTTGCCCGCAGCGACGGGGCACGCCGGTCCGCCACGTGAATGCGTCGCCAGGCTGACACCGACGATCATCGCACGCATCGCCGAGAAGCATTTGCAGAATCTGGCCACGCTCGACGGTGGGCAGACGCCGCGCATTGTCGACAAGATGCCCGACAACTATATGTACCTTGGATTCCTGGCCGCACTGTTTCCCCGGGCCACGTTCATCCATTGCCGGCGCGACCTGCGCGACATCGCAGTCTCGTGTTGGATGACCGACTTCCGCAGCATTCGTTGGGCCAATGCGTCTGAGCATCTCACGACGCGGTTCGAGCAATACCGCCGCTTGATGGAGCACTGGGGCTCGCATCTACCCCGACCGGTTCATCACGTCGATTATGAAGAGACCGTCGACGACCTCGAGGGCGTGGCCCGCCGGCTGATCGCAGCCTGCGGATTGGAGTGGGACCCGGCCTGCCTGCAGTTTTATACGCATAAACGGGTGGTGCGGACCGCCAGCGTGACGCAGGTACGGCAGCCGGTTTACCGGCAGTCGGTCGCCCGCTGGAAAAACTACGAAGCGGACCTGGCCGATGTCTTTGCGTCTCTCACCCCCGCGGCTCCCGCAGACGAAGCAAGCTCGAAACCCGGATAAGCGTTGACACGGCTTCGCCAAGAGCATAGTTGTGATGAGGAAAATCCGGCAAACTATCTGCGTTGCCGCCGCGGGCGACGTCGATCGGCGTGCCGCGACGAATGGTCTCGAACGGTCGTGTCAGCAAGAGGGTAACCATGCGTTTCCAACGAAGGGTCAAGCCGCGCGAGTTGCACCCGGTGCGCGCCGCGCTCGCACTCGAACCGCTCGAGTCCCGCCGCATGCTGGCGGTATTTGCGCCGCTCGACGGTACCGACCTGGCCGCTGACATTTTGCTGGCCAGCAGTAATGGCGACAGCTCGAATACGATACAGCTCGGCGCCGGAACGTACACAATGCCCGCCAGCGGCGCGGGAAACAGTTCCGGAACGATCGCCAATGCTCTTGTGGCGCCCGGCGCCCTGCACATCGTGGGCACGAGCGCGGCCGACACCATCGTGACAGCCGACGCAGGCAGCCGCGTCTATCAGTTCGTCAATCAGAACGTGTTGTTGAAGGACATCACGATCCAAGGCGGATACGCCTTCGATGGCGGTGTGCTTGGCGGAGGCGATGCGCTCGGGGGCGGAATCCTTATCGATGGTGGGCAAGTCACGCTCAGCAATGTCATTGTCAAAAGCAACAGTGCCGTCGGCTTCAGTGGATTCGGTGGACAAAACGGCTCACTCGCGCAAGCCGGCGGCAATGGCCTCGACGGCGGCAACGCCTACGGCGGCGGAATCTATCTCGCAGCCGGCACGCTGAACCTCGTCAACTCGACGGTCGAGAATAATCGCGTCAAGGGTGGCATCGGGGGTTATGGAGGCGCCGGCGGTTGGGCCAGCGCCTCAGGTGCGACGGGCGCAGCAGGCGACAACGGCGACGACGGTGAGTTCGGCGATCCCAGTTTCGAGACCGGCGAAGTTGGCGGCCGCGGCGGCGATGGCCGCTCGGGTCAGCCGGGCGACGACGGCGAAGAGCCAGCTACCGAAGGAGCCAAGGGAGGCGACGGCGGTGATGGCGGCGATGCGGGGGGCGGTGGCATCTATGTCGCCGGCGGACAACTAACCATTAGCCATACGACGATCACCGCCAATACGGCCACGGCCGGCGCCGGCGGCGCGGGGGGCGGCGGTGGTGGAGGAGAACGCGGCGGCGCCGGTGGACACGGCGGCATCGGCGGTGATGCCGGCCAAGGTGGCTTCGGCGGCGACGCCGGAGGGTTCAACGCGACCGATCCCATGGCCAGCACCACTGCGGGAACGCCCGCCGCCAATGGCGGCGCCGGTGGCAACGGTGGCCGCGGCGCCAAAGGGGGCGACGGCGGCGATGGTGGTGACGCGGGCGAAGGAGGCGATGGCGGCGACGGTGGCAGCGCGCAAGGTGGAGGCATCTTCGTCGCCGACGGCACCGTGAATCTCGTTCAGCCGACGTTGACCAACAATCAGGTATTCGGCGGCGCCGGCGGTGGTGGTGGCTTCGGCAACCTCGGCGGCGATGGAGGGCTCGGTGGCCACGGCGGCGGCGGCGGCAGCGGTGGAGGCGGTGGGCCCGGCGGATGGGCCGGAGGATCGTTCTCCTACTATCACCCGATTCGCTGGGGCCAGCTCGGCGGAGTCGGCGGTGACGGAGGAGCCGCAGGTCACGGTGCATCAGCCGCGCCTGGCGGAGCAGGGGGCGGCGGCGCGGACGGCGCGGACGGTGGCAATGGCGGTGATGGAGGAGACGGGCAGGGGGGAGCGATCTTCATCGCGGCCGGCAGCGTGACGTTCAATGGCGGCGGCATTAACAGCAATAGCGCCGCAGGAGGCGAAGGAGCCCGCGGTGGCGAAGGTGGCACGGGCGGCGGCGGTGGATCAGGCGGGGACGGAGGCATTGGCGGCGGTGGCGGTGAAGGGGGCGGCGGCGGAGATGGTTGGGACCCGCAATTCCGAACAGGATCGCATGGCGGCAACGGTGGTCGCGCCATGAAAGGGGGCGCCGGAGGACGCGGGGGATCAGGGGGCGTTGGTGGTACTGGGGGCGGAGGCGGTAATGGTGGCGACGCAGGCGCCGGCGGCAATGGCCAAGGGGGCGGCATCTATCTCGCCGGTGGCACGCTCGCGCTAACGAGCGTTTCGCTCGACGCGGATCAGGTCTTCGCGGGCGCGGGGGACGATGGTGGCGACGGCGGTCGCGGTGGCTCGGGCGGATCAGGCGGCAGTGGCGGCGCCGCAGGACTTGGCAGCCATGGCGCCGGCGCGATTGTCACAGCGCAGAGCGGTTTGACTGCCGCGATACGGAGTAGCGGTGATCTTTCCTTCAGCCCAGCAGCCGATCGCGCTACGCGCAATGGTGGTCGCGGAGGAGTTGGGGGCGCTGGCGGAACGGTTCACAAGGGCACGCCCGGCGATGGCGCTGACGGCGCCGACGGCGGCACCGGCGCTGATGGCGGTCGTGGTGGCGACGGTGCATCGGGCGGGGCAGGGGGGAATGGCGGCGCCGGAGGCTCCAGTGGTACCGCACTAGGCGCGGGCATTTTCCTCGAGGGAGGAGCGCTTACGTTTTCGCCGTCGCTCACGATCACCAACTCGCAGGGATTTGCTGCGGCGGCAGGGGGCGGTGGTGGAGGGGGTGACGGAGGAGATTTTGGCCTGCACGGCACGGGGGGCTCGGCAGGGCAGGGGGGTGGACTCGGCACCGGCGGATACCCCGGCCACGATTGGGATTACACGGCCCACGGCGGCACTCACGTGATTGCTTCTGGCAAAGCAGGCGCGAACGGAAACAAAGGGGCCACCGGCGCTTCGGGACTCGATGGACAGGATGGCAATACGGGGGCGCAAGGTGGCGAAGGGATGTTCGGCATCGGCGGCCAGGCATCGAACGCTGGCATCTTCATTCTCGGCGGCACGATCACGCACGCCCAAGCCACGACGCCCACGGTCCAGGTCACCTCGGGGACGAATCCTGTCGGCGCGGGCCAGGATGTCACCTTCACCGCTCGCGTAATTTCCAACAGCGGGACCTCGACCGGCGCGGTCATGTTTATGGATGGCACGACCATTCTTGGGACCGCGCAACTGACACCCGTCATCGCCGGTGTGCCGCAGGCCGTCTTCACGACGCAACTGCGCGCTGGCACCCACAACGTCACAGCCGTGTACTCCGGCGACTTGAACTTCAATCCCGCCACATCCCCGCCCCTCACCGAGCAGGTGGCCGATCCGCCCGAGGTGACCAGCGTCATCGTTGCTGGCACGTCGTGGTCCAGCAGCTTCCGCAATACGCTGGTCACAGCCGGAACGGGCAACGGCACCGGCTACGAGATTCCCGGTGGCGCCGCGCAGCTTGCGCCTCTAGGTTGGGGCAACGTAAACCAGGTCCAGATCGCTTTCAACACGGATGTCACGCTCAGCGCCAGCAGCTTATCCGTGACGGGCGACACCTCGGGCGCGTATGCCATCTCCGGCTTCACCTACAGCCACACAACGCACATAGCGACGTGGACTCTTGCGCGGCCGCTGTCACACGATACGATTCATTTGGCGTTGCAATCCACCGGAGCGAACGGCGTTGATGATTCTCTTGCCAATCCGCTGGACGGCGAATGGTCGGACGGTGCGAGCAGCTATCCCTCGGGGGATGGCTTCGGCGGAGGAGATTTCAATTTCGCACTGCGTATTCTGCCCGGCAACGCCAACGGCGATAACATCGTGAATGCGCAGGACTTGGCGCTGGTTTCCTCGAATTGGTTAAAGGCCGGCCCTACGGGGGATGTCAACGGCGACGGGATCGTCAACGCTCAGGACCTGGCGATCATTTCCTCGACATGGCTTTCGAGCCTACCGGCTGCCCCGGGAGGTGGAGCAAACTCGCTCGTTCAGAATGCAACCGCAGTCCCCTCGACCAGCGTGGCGACAACACCTGTGACGGTGATTGCCACGGTAGCCACGACTGTCGAATCAGTGATTCTGGGACCGTTCGACCCAAGCCTGTTGGTTTCGGCCGGGCTGCGGGAGGCCGGCTCTGAGGCAGCTCGAGTCGTATCGTCCATTGCCAGTGCGAACTCACCTTCCACCGGCAATTCGCTAGTCGGCCCGTCGGAGCAGAGTCGGGTAGCACCGTCCGCCGCGCTCGTTGCAACAACGAACAACGCTGTGAACGTTTCGGCGCCCGAGATCGTGCCAACATTAGAGTCAGGTGGTTCCCGCGCGATCGCTTGGGGACCATTGGACGAATGGAGTGCGACGGTGGACGAAGAGCTGATTTCGCTCTTGGCCGCTGCGGCATCCAGGCCACGGTAGCGCGGTCGTCTCGCGGGTTGCCGCAATCCTTCGAAACCGCATGCATGATCGTCGCGCGCGATTTCATGACGACCATGTCGCTTTCGATTCAGCCACAGCAATCCGTCCCGGGTCTGCAGTAACCCCGAAAAACTCGGGAAGTTAATTGATAAAGATTCTTGGCCCACGATTTGCTTTACCCTCAGAACAGAGCCGCCGACGGTTGCAAAGGCGAAGCGGGTTCGACGTAGGTCGGATGAGCCGAGCCGGAGCGAAGAGTCGACGGCTCGATTTTTTTTGCTCTGATGAAACCTCACGGTGATTAGCAACGGACGAATCTTCCCTCAACGCCTATAATGTCTGGGCAATAGATAGCGGGCGAATCGTTAGAAGTCGCCGCTGTTCAGGGCCGCGACGCGAGGGAAACACCTGTGGCCAATCGCCTCAATGCGGTTTCGCAAAACGTGCCGGGCACATTCTTCGTCGATACGACGTGCATTGATTGCGATGCGTGCCGGCAACTAGCTCCGACGGTGTTTGGTGATACTGGGGAGTATTCGTTCGTCGCCTCCCAGCCCTCCTCGCTCGAAGAAAACCGCGCAGCGCTGCGGGCTCTCTTGACCTGCCCTACCGGCTCGATTGGAAGTTCGGACACTGGAATGTTGGGCGAGGTCCGGCACGATTTCCCTTTACCACTGGCGGAGGACGTCTATTTCTGCGGTTTCAATTCCGCCAAATCGTACGGCGGCAACAGCTACCTGGTGCGTCACCCGGCCGGCAACTGGCTTGTCGATTCGCCCCGATACCTCGAGAGCCTGGCAAGGCGGCTCGACGCCCTGGGAGGCATCAGCCATATCTTCTTGACGCATCGCGACGATGTTGCGGATGCCGCCAAATACGCGCGGCGTTTCGGCGCGCAGCGCATCATTCACCGTCGAGAACTCGCGGCACAGCCCGATGCCGAGATTGTGCTGGACGGGTTCAGCGACCAGACATTGAACGACAATTTTGTCGCCATCCCCACGCCGGGACATACTGCGGGGCACTGTGCGCTACTGTATCAGCAGAAATTCCTTTTCACCGGAGACCATTTGTGGTGGGACAACTCGAAACACCGTCTCGGCGCGTCGCGCGACTACTGCTGGTGGTCCTGGCCTGAGCAGGTACGATCGCTCGCGCGCCTGCGCGCATTGAACTTTTCGTGGATTCTGCCCGGGCACGGCGAGCGTTACACGTGTTCCGCCGACGAAATGCAGAAGCATTTGGACCAATTGCTCGCTCGTCTCGGTGCCGAGGATCTGTCCCCTACAAGTTGATTGCTTCTCACGGTTCTCATTGCGACACAATTCAGACGCTCCCCGCACGTTAAATACCGCCGCACATTCATTGATTACAGGTGATGACATGACCGAGCCGAACCGTCGTGATTTCCTCCAAGTCGGTGCCGCCGGAGTGGCGGCCGTGGCTCTATCGAACACCGCGCACGCCGAAGACAAGAAAAACAGCGGCGATATCCCCCTGCGTCCGTTCGGACGAACGGGAGAAATGGTCAGCGCAATGGCCCTTGGGGGACACGCCTGCTCGAATCCCAAGAAAATGGACGAGGCCGCAAGCCTGCGCCTGATTCGCCGCGCCGTCGATGAAGGGATCACCTTCATGGACAACAGTTGGGATTACCACGATGGGCTAGCCGAAGAGCGCATGGGCAAGGCGTTGTCCGAGGGAGGCCGGCGGGACAAGACCTTCCTGATGACCAAGGTTTGCGGCCGCACTGCCAAGGAAGCGCAGGCCAACCTGGAAGACAGCCTCCGTCGGCTGCAAACCGATCGCCTGGATCTGTGGCAATTCCACGAGATCGTCTACGACAACGATCCCGATTGGATCTTTGCCGACGACGGCGCCATTCACGCGGGACTGAAGGCCGTCAAGGACGGCAAGGTGCGCTATCTCGGCTTCACGGGGCACAAAGATCCGTTGATCCACCTGAAAATGCTCGCCAAGCCGTACGAGTGGAGCGCCGTGCAGATGCCGCTGAACGTCATGGACGTCCATTACCGCAGCTTTCAGAACCAGGTTCTGCCCAAACTGAATGAACGTGGCATCGCCTCGCTGGGCATGAAAAGCTTGGGCGGAAATGGCTCGATCGTCACCAAGGCCGGCGTCCCGATCGACGACGCGCTGCGCTACGTTCTATCCCTCCCGATCACGACGCTCGTGAGCGGCATCGATTCCGAGGCTGTGCTGGATCAGAACCTGCGAATTCTGCGCTCTTTTAAGCCACTGACGACCGCCGAGCGCGAGAAAATCGAAGAGCGCACCTACAAGCTGGCCGGCGACGGCCGTTACGAGCTGTTCAAGTCGTCGAAGGCGTTCGACGGACCGGTGCATCGCAAGCAGCACGGCTTTGATCTGGAGCAGAAGGCATAGCGCGGCGCCCGCACCGAGTTCAACGCGACTTCTTAATCGATTTCGCTCGCTCATTGCCCGCCCCAGTAGCCTGTCTAGCCAGATCGGACAGGCAGGCCGAACCGGGGCGAAGTTGCCGATCGTTGGGGTGCGTCCCGCCACGAGGTGGCCGATTGGCCCGTATAACCGGACAGCGATGGCGGCACGGCATCCGAGCGCGTGCTATGAACAGTTAAGCACCCCGGTTTGCGCCTTTTTCGTGCAACATTTGAACTATGTCCACGACCCTCGCCGCACCCTCGACCGAAACCACTGCCTTGCATGGCGGTTCGAGACTCGTGATCGTGGCGGCGATCTGCGGCAACCTGGCGCTCGCCGCGACAAAGCTCCTGGCAGCGTTTGTCACGCATAGCTCGGCGATGCTGGCCGAGGGCATTCACTCGTCGATCGATACCGGCAACGGCTTGCTCCTACTGTGGGGCTTGCGACAAAGCCGCAAGCCCGCCGACCGGATGCATCCCTTCGGTCACGGTCTGGAATTGTATTTTTGGTCCTTCGTCGTCGCGGTGATGATCTTTGGCGTCGGCGGCGGCCTGTCGTTATATGAGGGCGTGCAGCACCTGTTGAATCCGCGCCCTATGCAGCACATCGTGTGGAACTACGTCGTGCTCGGTTGCGGCTTTGTCTTCGAAGGCATTTCGCTTCATTTCGCGCTGCGCGAGTTTTTGATGGTCAAGGGAGAACAGAGCGTTTGGGAGGCGATTCACACCGCCAAAGATCCGACGCTGTTTGCAGTGCTCCTCGAAGACTCGGCAGCCATGCTAGGGCTGACCGTCGCTCTGGTCGCAATCACATTCGGCCTGCTGTTCGACAATCCCTATTTCGACGGGGCCGCTTCGATCGTCATCGGGCTGCTGCTGATGGGTGTCGCGTGGATCTTGGCCTACGAGAGCCGCAGCCTGTTGATCGGGGAAAGCGCTCCACCGGCTGTGGAAAAGAGCATTCTTTCGATCGTGACGGGTGATCCCGCCGTGGAACGATCGCGGCGACCGTTGACGATGCAATTAGGGCCGTTTGAAATCCTGGTGAACTTGGACGTGCAATTCCGTCCATCGCTGACCGCTGTCGAAATCCAAGAAGCGGTCCAGCGCCTGGAGCGCAATATTCGCCAGCGTCATCCCGAGGCAAAACGGATTTTCCTCGAAACGCAGTCGCTGGCCGACACCAGCGGCACCTTTGCTCCCCACTAGCGGCCGAATTCAATGGGCGCCAAGCCACTCCCGGCAAAGGGTGTCATCAGGGGTTCTGCGTAGGTCATCTTTCAACCGCGGTGGTCGTTGTACCATCAGCGCTCGCCGCGTCTTCGAGCTTCGGATTGCCTGGTGGCAACGTGAATGACTCTGAAAATGCCGTTTGCCGCGATTGGCACTCGACATGCACTCAAGTCATTCCAAGTACCGGCTCTTTCGATTGCACACGTGCTCAGTGTGTCAGTCGCTTGGGTACGGCGCAACGTCCTCTTTTGCCTACGGCAAAGTGCTCGACGAGGTGGCCACTTATCAATTGAAATTGAGTCAGATTGCAGGAGTTCGACATGCCTCATTTGCCGACCGATCGGACGCATTCCAACCAGGCGCGAGAGAAGCGCGACGAAGAGCTGCGAGACTTCGACCGCCCGTCGCTCGAGACAGTCTACAAAGTTTCTCAGAGGCTGTCGGTCGACGCGGACGTAAGCGGTTTACCGACCGAAGATATGATCGCCGAGATCATGTATGCCGAGTTCGGACCGCTCGATTGAAGTGGAGCACGCCGCTTCCGGATTAAACCTTCTCAAGTTCCAGCGCCATACCGCGTCGTCGGTCGTTCGCCCATCGTCGCCTGCTGCGATGCACCAACTTGACGATGTGGCGTACCGGTCTAGCTTCCGGTTCGCGCACGGTGCGTAGAAGAAACAGGCTCAAGAACCGTCCCATCGCCGAGATAAAGAAGATCGTCTTTAATCCATCGATCGAGGCGACAGCCCCGGCATCGGCGTTCCAGCCGGCGATCAGCCCGCCCACCACGGCGCCGGCCGCGGTCAACGGCCCAGTCACGGCGTTGAAAAACGCCAGATAGGTCGAACCATTTTCCGAGGGCGAAAGCTTCAATGGCAGTGCGTTCGGTCCGAGTGTGATCGGCGCCGTGACAACGCCCAGCAGATGGATGGGAATCAACATCCACAGATTCGACGACGACACCAACAACCATAACAGCGGACACGCAACGTCGGCGAAGGTTGCAATCAACACCATGCTGCGGGTTCCGAAGCGATCGCCGAAACGTGTCCACCAGCGCGTCGCCGCCAGCCCTGCAATGCTAGATAGCGTCAGCAACAAGGTGACGGTACCGAAAGACAGTTTGAGAACGGCCAGCATGTACACGGCAAAAAACGGCGTCGCCATGTTTGATGCGAAGTTCCACACCGCGTAAAAAGCGATGAGGCGTCGAAAGTTTCGATCACGCACCGGCCCGACGAGCACAGTGCGCAGCGGCGTGGTGACCGGCGGGCTGGCCGGCGCGTCGGGTATTCTGTGCAGAATCAGCAGGCCGAAGATGCCGCAGGCCATTGCCGTGGCAAAGACCGAGATGAATCCCCCCAACGAATCGGGGCGCCACTGCGTCCAACCATCGACCAACAAACCACCGGCCAGGCTCATGCCAAAGGCCAGTGCGGTGTTGAAAATGTGACGCCGGCCGAGAAATCTCAGCCGCATTTCGGCGGGCACCAGCTCCTTGATCCACGACAGCCACGCCACACCCCCGACCGAGGCGAACATGCTCGAAACGATCAGCAGACCCACGATATACCAGGCCTGCCGTTCCGGGCTGGCGCTTGAGCAGACGAAGGGAACCAGCATGATCGGCAGCCACAAAAGTCGGCTGATCCACGAGGCGATCATGCAGATGCGTTTGCGCCGGCCCAAACGCTCGACCGCGCACGCCCCAGCGAGCTGCGCCAGGTGTGCCAGCGACGTGGTGGCCGCCAAGAGACCAATCTGCAATTCGTTTGCCCCCAACCGCAGCGCGAACGCGGTCAGGAAAACGCCCCCCAGGAGCGTACACATCACCGTGGCCAGGGCCCCTTCCGCAACAGAACATTGTAAAGCCCGCTCGAAGCGTCTTGCTTCCATCGAAACTCGAGATCCCTTCGGCACAAGGTGAGGTGATTCACTGGCGAGGCGTGGATTCTAGAGAGATGGCCACTTCGGTCAACTGGAACCTTTTTTGCTTGCCGATCGGCGTCGGCCGGCACTGAACCACAGCACGTAATCGAGCGGCAGAAGTCCGCTTTTCTAGCTGAAAATCCCTTGAAACCTGGTCGGGTTGTAGCAGCCGGAACGGGTAAATCGACTCCCTTCCGATCCCTTTTGACCGGGGCTCGCCGGCGCTCGACGAGTCCCCTTCACTGTGACCTATCGTTTGAGAGTTCGCGGCCGACGGGGTTGTCGGCCGTCCCACCTGGACCGCCTTCCCCGCACGCACAAACGGCACGCAAAGTGCAATTTCGATCCGCTACCTGCGCGGGCTTTCCATGGCGATCCTTTCGCGAAGGGAGGTGTCCGATGCGCATCGGTATAAATAGCGCGGCAGTGGTTCTGGCGGCCCTCATCGCAAACATCGCACACGGAGGCGATCCGGATCAGTGGGGCGACGAGGATCCGCTGCGGGGCGCGGCGAGAATGGCCCTCACGTCCCCCTTCGAAGAGTCCAATGACCAAGCAGCTGCAACGACCGGGACATTTGCGCAGGCGGGAGTTTCAGAGGGCAATCCGACCGATCCCGCGGCGAATCCGGCACCCGTAGAGAGCGTCGATCAGTCCGACGCCCATCCATCGCCAGACAGGAATTCGCCCGCCATCGACGGTGGCCCGGTCTCGAAACGCTATCAGCCGGCCAGTGCTCGGCTAACAAAAAATTGGCGTCATGTGTACTATGGCGGGCGCCACTGGTACTTGGCCGAAGACAGCACTTGGAGGATCTGGACCGGATCCGCCTGGCGACCCGTTGTTGTAACGGGCAGCGCTAAAAACGAAGCCTCGGGCGAGGCCAGCGCAAATCCGGCCAAAGCGGCCCATCCCTCGGTCGGCCGCACGGTTGCCCAGCAACCGACAGACCAGCCAGCGCAAGACAACCCATATACGAACGATCAAGGTCAACATCCGGCGGGCCAGCAAACTGCATCCCCCTTCGACGTATTGGTTCCATCCCTTGATGAGACGGTCGACAATCCGTTCCGCGCGGACTCGAACTTGCCAGTCGATGCACCGCCAGAGGATATAGCCAGTGGCTTTAAGCCGACCAATCCTGACGCTGTGGAAGGCCCGACAATTGCCGCTTCGCTGCCGTAACGGAACTGCATCGGCCCTGGTTGCAACACCACGATGAGAATGGAATCGACATTGGGTTCGATGAAGATCTCGGCAACTTTTGGATTGCTGGTGGCACTCATGCTCGCGTTCACCGCGAGCGCGGCGGATGAATCCCCGTTTTTCGCTGACGACGAGCCGATTGCCACGTTCGCCTTGCGGGATGCAAACGGCGACGTTCCTAAACTGTTACTATTCAAAGAGCCCGATCAGGCTTCGACCGCGGCGAGCATAAATTATTGGCGCGACACGGTCGGCTACGGCAACGCCGGCGTGGTCGTCGCATTTCGCGGCATCCGCTTCGTGCGCGTCGAGCCGGGGAGCGACAACCTGTTGGTGCGCCTCGTCGGCCTAAAAAACGAATTCGAAACCACGACCGCGATTTCCTTGCGGTCGCTGGAAAGTGGCAAGCCGCAGACGCTGAAGTTCGGCCCGATCACGATGGGCTACGGTCCGGTCACGGGCACAACGGCCGTCGACATGAAGCTACGATACGAGGCCTCGACGCGGCAGCTAAAGATCACCAAAGCCACGGGCTATATCGAGTGGCAACGACTGTTCTGCGATCCGCAATCCGATGACGGTTCGCTCGAGAATCTCACCGGTCGGGTCGCCGAGATCCCGGCCGGCGCCTCGATTCTCAAGGCCGAATGACTTCAAGGCCGGCCCGCCTCTTTGTCGGCAGCCGGGCCGGTTGGACAGGGATTTAGCCGCAATCTCTCAATTTGCGGATCGAGCGAACGCCACGTCCCTCGAACGGCATTCATCAAAATCTTGCCCTGCCATCGGGGGGCGTCTAATCTGGATTGGCATTCGCATTCTCACCGCCGTGTCCGGTCCGCGGATCTTTTTCCGTCTTAGGGGTAAGAGCGTGACTCAAGAAGGCCCGCCGCTGCGCCCATCGGCGGGCGATGGTGCGAAGCCAGACGACTTGGCCGCCCATCCCGAGATCGCTCGAGCACGCGCGGGGGACGTCGCTGCGCTTGCGGAAATGCTGAATGGACTGCGGCAATACTTGCTGGCCATCGCCGAGGGAGAATTGGATGCGGCACTGCGTGGGAAACTCGGAGCAAGCGATCTGGTGCAAGAAACGTTCGTGCGCGCCCAACAACGCTTCGCGGCATTTGCTGGTTCGACCGAGGACGAACTGCGGGCCTGGGTCAGGCAGATTCTGCTCAATCAATGTCTGGATGTTCGTGATGCTTTTCTCGCCGCCAAGCGTGATATCAAGCGTGAAGTATCAATCGACGCACCGGGTTTGGTTGTGTCGCTGGTCGACGCGTTGCCGCTGGATACTCCGAGCCCAGGCAGCCGTGTCGTCGCCGCCGACGAGGACGCCCGTATGGCGGTCGCGCTCGATCAACTGCCGGCCGATTATCGACAAGTCGTGTGGCTGCGAAATTGGGAAGGGCAGGAATTCGAGGAGATCGGCCGGCAGATGGATCGATCGGCCGATGCCGTCCGGAAATTATTCGCGCGCGCCGTCGCGAAACTAGCCGAAATCCTGGACGACAAGAATGAAGAGCCTCGATCCTGACCCAAACCTGGGCGATGACGCCGGAGAAGAGTCGCTCGCCCGTCTCGTCTCTGAGTACCATGCGCAACTACTAAACGGCGGCAGCACAAGTGTCCTTGATGAACGCGTTGCGGATCTACCGGCCGGCCTGCAAGCGCGCTTTACCCAATCGAAACGCACGCTCCACCGGCTCGCACGCGCGAGTGGCGCCCGGGTCTTGCCGTTGGGCACGGACGAAGGCCGTGAATTTGCGGATCTGCAAGCGGCCTTGATGCGTCTCGCTGCGGGCACGTTGCCCGCGGAGTCGTCGGCCGATACTCCTGACCGAGCATCCGATGTCAGCGGACGTTTTGCAGCCACTCCGCCCGAACCGGCTACGGATACTGCAGCAAACGGTGACGCGCCAGAACTGCGCCGCTTAGGACGCTTTCAGATCGTACGCGAACTTGGACGCGGCGGTTTGGGAGTCGTCTTTCTCGCGCTCGATCCGGTATTGCATCGGCAGGTAGCGCTCAAGGTGCCGCGTCCGGAAGTCTTGGTGACCCCCGAAATCCGTGTCCGCTTTGAGCGCGAGGCACACGCCGCGGCGCGATTGGCGCATCCGCATCTGGTGCCGGTGTACGAGGTCGGGCATGCCGGCCCAATTCTATACATGGTCAGCGCCTATTGTGCCGGGCTGAACCTTGCCCAATGGCTACGGAAGCGCGGCCGGCCGCTGACTCCACCCCAAGCGGCCGGACTGGTAGCTACGCTGGCCGAAGCAGTGGACTATGCACATTCGCAAGGTGTGCTGCATCGCGACATCAAGCCCGGCAACATCCTGATGGAGCCGCGAATCGAGAATGGGTTCGCGGCTTCAGAACGTGACGGCAAGAACGTAACAGACTTGGCCGTCACGCCGAAGCTGGTCGATTTCGGCATGGCGCGGCTCGAGGGTACCGATTCCGGCGAAACGCGCACCGGCATCGCGATGGGGACGCCCGGATACATGTCGCCGGAGCAGGCCGAGGGACGGACCCGCGATATCGGTCCGGCGACCGATGTCCATGGCTTGGGGGCGGTACTGTACGAGTTGCTGACTGGTCGCGGCCCCTTCGCTGGTACGTCCGAGGCCGACACTCTGCGCCGCGTCTTAACGGATGAGCCGCTGCGGCCGCGGCGTATGGACGCCCGTATTCCCTTGGACCTGGAAGCGATCGCGCTGAAGTGCCTGGAGAAAAACCCGGCGGCCCGTTATCGATCGGCCGGCGCATTGGCCGTCGACCTGCGTCGATTCCTGGCTGGCCGGCCGACTGTCGCGCGGCCGCTGTCGTCGTTTTCGCGCACCGTTCGCTGGGCCAGGCGGAAGCCGGCCTGGGCAGCGCTGATTGGCATCAGTGCGATCGCGGCCTCGATTATCGCCAGTGGTTCGGCGCTGCACTCGGTGCGATTGGCCGAGGCGCTCGAAAAAAGCGAAGAGCAGCGCGTCGCGGCAAACACGAATCGTGATCTCGCCGAACAGAATCGACAGGCGATGGCACGGGAGCAAGACGCCAACGCGCAATTCTTGTACGCGGCGCGTATCAAGCAAGCCTCGCAAATGTTTGAGCACGGAAACGTCGAACAAATTGAAAGGTTGCTCGGCGAGTACGACGACGGCAAGCCGTATGCTGCCCTGCGCGGATTCGAGTGGCATTACTTGAAACGCGTGCTGAGCGAAGGCCAGAAAACATTGCGCGGACATCGGGGCGAGGTGTACGGCGTGGCCTTTTCGCCGGACAGTCGGTTGCTGGTCTCCGGTGGTGAGGATGGCACGATCCGCCTCTGGGATTCACAGACGGGCCAAGAGATACGCGTGATTCAGGCGCATCAATCCTGCACGAACGATCTCGAATTCTCGCCGGACGGCCAGTTGCTGGTGAGCGTCGGTTGCGACAATTGCGTCAAACTCTGGAACACGGCAACGTGGACCGAGATCGGGACGCTGACGAAACGGGAAAAGCCTGTGATGTGTGTAGCCTTCTCGCCCGATGGCAAGCGCATTGCCTTCGGCGAAGAGGGGAACTCAGCCTGCGTGTGGGATCTCGTCAGGCGCGAACTCGTCGCGGAATTCGCGCCCGGCGAAGGGTGTAACGCCGTGGCGTGGAGTCCCGACGGCCGTTTATTCGCCGCTGGCTCCGCAAATGCACGTATTTGGGATACAGAAACGTGGACCATAGTTGACACGTTGCACCATGCCCCGTCCCTGGCATTTTCGCCTGATTCACAATTCCTGATCGCTGCACAGCACGGCAGCGGGAACGCAACGCTATACGACATCACAACGCGACGGTCGCAGTCCATTGTCGTTTCGGCCGAGGCACTGCGCAAGGTGGCATTCACGCACGATGGCAACGCCCTGCTGGGGGCCGGTGCCGATCGCCTGATTTATGAAGTCCCTATCAGCATCGCAAACAACGATGGCGATGCGATTCGTGCGGACCAAGTCAGCGAGAGCCTGCGGGCGATGAGAGGGCACGCTGCTTGGATCCAGGACCTTGCCATAGCCCCTGATGGTGACCTGATCGCATCTGCCAGTTTCGATGGAACTGTGCGGACCTGGCATTTACAGGCGCCGCGCGCGAAACCAATCCTCCGCATCGCCGGACAGTTTCGTGCTGAATCCAAGTTCACGGCGAATTGTGAAAGATTGGCCACAGCTACCACGCCCGACCGCGTTGATGTTTGGAATTTGGATGACGGAGAATTGATAAGAAGTGTCCCCCTGCCCGGATCAAGTAATCGGTTTACAACTTTCGGCGTGTCGCCGAACGCGCCGAGAGTTATTGGGAACGATGAAACAAATTCATTGTTGCTCATCGACGGGCGTACGCCTGCCATGCCGCAGGCAATCAGCCATGGCGAGTTCTCAATAGTAAGCATGACCGATGATGGCCTGAATGCGGCAGTAATCTGCGGCGAAGGCACGGTCCACATTTGGAACTTTGGCACGCCACGCACAGAATTAATCGTTTCGCTGTCTGGTTTTGTCCATGTGCGTGACTCGCGACTGTTTTTTTCGAACGACGGGACACAGTTGGCCCTGTTTACATCCGATCCTGGAATCGTTGACGTCCGCACGGGCCAGCATCGGTCATTGCCGTTTGCCCGTAATGCCCGCGGCGCGGATTTTTCGAACGATGGTAGCCTGATCGCACATATGGATTGGGGCGGCGTTATCTCGGTGTTCGACGTGCGCTCGGGTAAACTGCTGCGGGAAATGCAACTGTCCACCCCTTTGAGTTCCGCCATCGATTTCGCCCCGGACGGTCGCACTTTGGCGACCGGCACTCAGTTCGGCGATATCACTTTATGGCACGTAGCGACGGGCCAAGAGATGGTCACGTTCTCTCCGCAAAAAGGGGCAGTCGGAAACGTGCGTTTTTCCGAAGACGGAAAAATTCTGGCCGCAGTCGTCCTTCAATATCCGCCAACCAACCCGGCGAACGAGGCGTCCGTCTACCGCTGGGCCATCAAGTAAAGCGTATGCGAAACGCCAACTGCAGCCGACGCTAACCGCGTGGCTTAGCCGGGCTGTCCTTCAACAGCCCCAGACGCATCAGGCTCTCGGCCGTCGCGACGAGCGCCTCTTCGTTCGTGCGGGGAGACCAGCCTAGCAAGCGTTTGGCTTTTTCGTGGGTCGCGTTTTTCATTTTGCCAAGCTCCGGCAGAATCTGCTTCACCGCCGGATCGCGTAGCGCTGCCAAGCGGATAAGCCAATTGGGCAGTTGGCGCGTGGGAACGCGTCGGGCCGCGGCGCCGAGACTGCCTTTCAGCGTTTTGGCGATTCCCTGCATCGTAAGGAAGTCGCCAGCCACGGCCAAGAAGCGTTCCCCCTTGGCGGCGGGATGCGTCATCGCGCGCAGATGTAAATCGGCCACATCGCGCACATCGACAATGCCGAAAGAAATCCGAGGGCAGCCTGGCAAAGCCCCGTCCATCATCCGCTGAACAACCAGGATCGAAGTCGAGTAATCAGGCCCCAGCACCGGACCGAAGACACCGACCGGATTAACGACCGATAACTCCAAATCGCCCCCTTCCTTGGCCAGAAAATCCCACGCCGCGCGCTCGGCCAACGTCTTCGATTTGACATACGGCTGTACATCCAGCCCGGCGGGATTCGTCCAGCACGTTTCGTCAAACGGCGTGCTACGCGGCGGCTGGCCATAGCCGATCGCCGCAAACGAACTGGTCAACACGACGCGCTTTACGCCCGCATCACGCGCGGCTTTCAGCACGCGCAGTGCCCCCTCGCGCGCCGGCCGGATCAGTTCATCCTCGTGCCGCGGCAGGCTAGGTGGGAACGGTGACGCCACGTGCAGAACGTACTCGCAGCCTCGGACGGCATCCGCCCAACCCGCGTCCTTCTCCAGATCTGTGGCCGTACATGTCAGGCGGTCCCCCGGCTCGGCCCCACCGACTTTCAGCATGCCGCGTACTTCCGGTTCGCGGTTCAGGTTACGAACCGTGGTGCGCACCTGATGCCCTGCGGCCAACAATTGCAAAATGCAATGCGCGCCGATAAAGCCAGATCCGCCGGTAACAAGAACTGTGCTCATCCACGCCTCGCTGGTTCAGTCGATCTAATTTCGTTTGAAACGAAAGCCTTAGCGGTACTAGTTTTGACGATGCATCGCCGGGCTGGAAGACGGCGGTACCGAAATTTTGCGCGGCCGGCTATTGTCTGCACCGCGAAAGTAGCTCAACTATGTGGAGAGCAAATCCTCTTACAGCCGCCGCTAACCGCAGAGGAGCCACCATGAGCCAGCCGATCCCACCCGGTCACGAAAACTTGATTCCGCACCTGGTGTGCGAACATTGCGCTGATGCGATCGATTTCTACAAAAAAGCGTTCGGCGCCGAAGAGATCCATCGTATGAACAGTCCGGATGGCCGCATCATGCACGCGGCGATTCGAATCCGCGAAAGCCTGGTGTTTCTCGTCGACGACTACCCGGAGTACTGCGAAGGCAAGTCCGAATCGCCTCTGAAACTTCAAGGGACAGGCGTGACCTTGCACCATTACGTTCCGGACTGTGACGCGGCCATCCGCCGCGCCCAAGAGGCCGGCGCCACGATCCTGATGCCGGCCGCAGACATGTTCTGGGGAGACCGTTACGGTGTCGTTCGCGACCCGTTCGGGCACAAATGGTCGTTCGGAACGCATCAGAAGGATCTGACGCCCGACCTAATGATGCAGGGCATGAAAGACGCCTTCGCCCAGTCGTAAGGTAAACGGTAATCAACCCTTTCGCGTTTCGGACATCGCGCCGAGGTCTGCGGTACTTCCTCTAAGGCTGGTCGCATGCTTGCATCGGCTCGATTTGCCTGTACGATCTGTGTTCGAACATAATTCGATCATCGTTCAGGCAGCACGATCCGACATGCGGATTTCACGCGTCGAAGCCCTGCGCATCCGGCAGCCCGAGTTCGAGCAATTTCCGTGGTGGTGTACGTCCCCGCTGGATCTGCTGCACGACGAGGGGAAGAAGGGGCGCGAGCGTGGGGCTGGGTTGTTCAATGTGCCGATCGACCTGCGTCAGGACCCCGTCTTTCATGTGATCGTTCGCGTGACGACCGACGACGGGCTCACGGGCCTCGGCGCCATCGGCCTCGGATCGCAGGCCATGGCCGATGCGGTCGAGCATCTGCTGGCACCGCTTGTCCTCGGGCGAAACCCGTTCGATGTCGAGCTGATGTGGGAGCTGATGTATCGCTCGACAATTAATGTCGGTCGCAAAGGACTTATCCTCGAAGCGATCAGCGGCATCGACATCGCGATCTGGGACATCCTGGGCAAGGCAACGCGGCAACCGGTTTACAACCTGCTGGGCGGCAAAACGCGCGAGCGGATCCGGGCATACGCCAGTGCGCTCTACGCTGATGAAGATCTCGACCGGCTAGCGACGATGGCTCGCGGTTTCGTCCAACGTGGGTTTACAGCCGTCAAGATGCGCTTCGGCTACGGTCCGCAAGACGGACGTCCGGGCATGCGAAAAAACGCTGAGCTGGTGCGCGTCGTACGGCAGGCGATTGGCGACGACGTTGACCTTATGGCGGATGCGTACATGGGTTGGACGTCGCAGTATGCGATCGAGATGATCCGCATGCTCGAAGAACATCACCTGGCCTGGGTCGAAGAGCCAGTATCTCCGGACGATCTGGATGGTTATGCGCGGATTCGTGCCGCCACGCGCACCGCCATCGCCGCCGGCGAACACGAATTCACCCGGTATGGTTTCAAGGAATTAATCACGCGCGGCTGCGTCGATTACGTGCAGTTGGACGTCAATCGCGTCGGTGGCGTTACCGAAGCTCGCAAGATTTGGGCCCTGGCCTCGGCTCATTCCTTGCCGGTGGTGCCCCATTCGCAGAACTATCACAATCAGCATCTGATTATGTCGCACGTGAACAGCCCATTGTCGGAATATCTTCCGCCAGACTATCGCGACGGCGATACGTTTCTCGCGGAATTGTTCGTGGGGGACGCCGTGGCTCACGACGGGTATATCACGCTGTCGGATCAACCTGGCATGGGCGTTGAACTGAATGAATCCGCGATTGCTGAGTATTTGATCCGCTAGGTTCCCAGGGATTTCGACGATGCAAACCGATTTCGCGGGCGTCTACCCGATGTTGCTCTCGTTCTTTACACGAGACGATCGCATAGACGCCAACCTGCTCAAACGACAGGTCGATCTGGCGGTCGCCTCTGGTGCCCACGGCATCGGGGTGCTGGGGCTGGCGACCGAAATCAATAAGCTCTCAACCGCCGAACGACGCGAGACGCTCGAAATTGTCGCGACGCACCTTGCCGGCCGATTACCACTATCGGTGACAATCGGCGAGAACACGGCCCGCGGTCAAATCGACTTCGCGCGACATGCTGTTGAGATGGGAGCCGACTGGCTGATTTTGCAGCCACCCCCGGTGTCGGATGTTTCCGAACTTGAACTGTTGCGTTTCTTCGGCAGCGTGGCCGATGCCGTGGCGCTACCGATCGCCTTGCAAAACGCGGCGATCTACCTGGGAATTCAACTGTCGGCCCACGGGCTGGTGGCTCTGCAGCGGCAGCATCCGAACGTCTGCTTGCTGAAGACCGAGGATCCTCCCGAGATTACAGCCCGATTGATCGATGATACCGCGGGCGCCTTTCGCGTCTTTGTCGGCCTGGGCGGGATGCACATGATCGACGAGCTTCGCGCGGGGGCCGTCGGCATCATTCCGGGCGCCGAGACAATGGACTTTACCCCGGCGATTTATAACGCGCACGTCGTCGGGCATGATGCCTCGGCCGCGACGAACTACGGGAAGATTGCTCCGTCGATCGAGTTTCTCGAACAATCGATCAACCATTTCGTGACTTGCTCACGCGAGATCGTCGCTCGTCGCTGGGGCCTGACGGAAGTACATCACCGCCTGGCCAAGGAAATGAGCCCCACGGATCGCGACATGATAGAGCGCTGTGCGGCATCGCTCGGCCCCTTTCCATTTCTTGCGGTTCAGGCAGCAGCAGGAGAGGTGCGATGACGGCGCTCGTCACATCCTCAGGCATGACCAAATCGCGACAGGCCTTCTTGGAACTGCGCGAGCAGATCCTCGACAGCCGCTTGCCGGCCGGAACGCACCTGACGCTGCGCCCCATCGCCAAGTCGCTCGGCATGAGCGTCGGCGCGGTATCGGAAGCGCTGCGCGAACTGGCCCACGAGCAACTCATTGATTTCGAGCCGAACTACGGCGCGCGGGTCAAACGTTTCGACGCCGAAACCGTACGTGGGCAGCACGTCCTGCGCATCGCCGTCGAGTGCGAGGCAATTCGGCGCTGTACCGAGCGCATCAGCGACCGGCGATTGCACGATCTCGAAGCGCTCGCGCGCGAGGTTGATCGCCTGACCGACGTGGAAGAGAACTTGGCCGACGCACGGCGAATGGATTTCGACTTTCACTTGGCAGTGGCCGAAGAGTCAGGCATCCCCACGTTGCCGGCTGTCCTGCGGTCCTGCCATCTGGTGCGCTTACTGGCGGTGGAAACGGCGTCGCGGCGCGAAGTGTCGCGAATTCCCAATCGCACGCACGTCGAATTGGTGAATGCGATTGCCGCGCGCAATGTCGAGGCCGCGGAGCAAGCGATGCGCGAGCATTGCGAGCACTCGTTGCAATTACAACTCGAACGCACGTTCGGCGAACGGCCGTTCGGCGTTTAGTGCGTCAACGACGGAGATTCGGCCCGGTGTACCTGCGACAAAAGCACATTTCGATCTGCCTCGTCTGCGTGCTCGCGCAGCTCGCGGCGGTACGTCTTGCTTGCAGCGCAGCAGCGGCCGACGAACCCGATGCTGCCATCAAAGTCGCGCCGCCCGATGGCGCCGGATTCAAGCTCTTCGAAACACAGGTTCGGCCACTCTTGGTCGAACATTGTTACGAATGCCACGGCCCCGACGTCGGTGACGGGGAAGGGGGGCTGCGACTCGATTCCAGACATGCAATTCTACATGGCGGAAAGTCGGGCCCGGCAATCGTCCCGGCTGATCCCGCCACGAGTCTGCTGATCCTGGCCGTGAAGCATGACGGCGCCGTGGCGATGCCCCCGAAGCGAAAACTCGCCCAGCGAGAGATCGATTCCCTGGCGGACTGGGTGCGGATCGGTGCGCCATGGCCCGGTGACGAAACGCCCGCTTCGCCAGGCCCGACGGGAACGGACGCGCAACCGGCTGGCGATACGTGGGACGAACAGGCCCGCAGCTTTTGGGCCTTTCAATTGCCGCGGCGAACCGAGCCGCCTGCCGTCGCCGCCTCAACATGGTCGGGCACACCGGTTGACCGGTTCATTCGCGCTAGTCTCGACGCCGCGGGACTAGCGCCTGCCCCTCGCGCTGACAAACGCACGCTGCTGCGCCGCGTGACGCTCGACCTGATCGGCATTCCGCCGACGCGTGAGGAATTGAATGCATTCTTGCAAGATAATTCTTCCGACGCCTTCGCGCGCGTGGTCGATCGCTTGCTCGCCTCGCCGCTGTATGGCGAAAGATGGGGGCGGCATTGGCTGGATGTCGTTCGCTACGCCGACAGCAACGGCATGGACGACAACCTGGCATATTCAGACGCTTGGCGTTATCGCGATTATGTAATCGCGGCGTTCAACGCGGATCGCCCGTTCGATCGTTTCATACACGAGCAACTCGCCGGAGATTTGCTGGCCTCGGACGAGCCGGCACGGCGTGACGAGTTGACGATCGCCACCGGTTTCTTGTCGATCGGCCCCAAAATGCTTGCCGAGGACGATCCTCAAAAGCAACAACTCGACATCGTCGACGAACAAATCGACACGACCTGCCGCGTCTTCATGGGACTGACGATGGGATGCGTCCGTTGCCACGACCACAAATTCGATCCCTTGTCGATGGCAGACTACTACGGGCTGGCCGGAATTTTTAAAAGCACGCGGACGATGCTTTCGTATCGGGTGGATTCGAAATGGAATGCCACCGGGCTAGGGAGCCCCGAGGCGGCGTTCCGCGTCGCAGACCTAGAGCAGATCATCGATCGCCATGACAACGCGCTCGTCAACGGCAATACCGGCGCGATGACGGCGGATGAACGCGGTGCCCATACCAAACTGCTCGAGGCGGCCCGGCAGGAATATGCCTCGCTCCCCAAGGCGATGGCGGTCGCCGAAGGGACCGGCGAGGATCAAGCGATTCTTCTGCGCGGAAATCATCTGACGCGTGGCCCCGTCGTATCTCGCCGCTTTCCAACGATCTTGGCCGGCACGGAACAACCGGCGATCGGCCGCGATCGTAGCGGCCGGCTGGAGCTGGCCCACTGGTTAACGACGCCGGATCATCCACTGACGGCCCGCGTGATCGTGAATCGAGTCTGGCGTTGGCACTTCGGGCGGGGACTGGTGCGAACCGTCGATAACTTCGGCCGCCTTGGTGAAGTCCCCTCGCACCCAGAATTGCTTGACTGGCTGGCGACCACTTTCATGGCCGACGGCTGGTCCCTGAAGCAGCTTCATCGCCACATGCTGCTCACCGAAACCTATCAAATGGCCCGCGACTGGAACGAGCATGCCGCGCAGGTCGATCCCGAGAATCGCTTGCTGTGGCATCGCGCGCGGCAACGCATGGAACCGGAAATCATCCGCGATTCACTATTGGCCGTAAGCGGTGAACTCGACCGTACCGCCGGCGGAACGTTGCTCGTGACAACGCCCTTTCAAAACCTGGGGCTGGGCGGGCTCGCACGCAAGCCGGAGCTGTACCAGTCGAATCGACGCAGCGTTTACCTGCCGGTGCTGCGCAGCGCCCTCTATGACGTATTTCAAGCCTTCGATTTCCCCGACCCGGCGACGATGAACGGCGATCGGGCAACGACAACCGTGGCGAGCCAGGCACTATTCATGCTCAACCACGAGCTTGTCGAGAAATCCGCAGCAAGGCTGGCCGACGCGATGCTAGCGCAGGCGACCGCCAGCGATAACGATCGATTCGACCTGTTGGCGCAAACCGTTCTCGGGCGCGCCGCCGTGGACGACGATTGCCACGACTGGCAAATGTTCCTGACCCGTTACGAATCCGTGCCGTCGTTGCAGACCGCCACGGCCGAGCAACGGCGCCGCGCGGCATGGCAGGGGTTGTGCCGAGCGTTGTTGGCTTCAAACGAGTTTGTTTACCTTCCCTAATGCGCTGATTTTAGAAAGTCCCGCCATGTTCGGCATTCCGCATTGCTCGCACGTCGCGCGACCACTATCGCGGCGGCAATGGCTCGTCGAAACCGGCACCGGATTCGGCGGCCTGGCGCTTTCAGCATTGCTATCGAGCGAGGCAAAGAGTGCGGTCGATCCACTGGCGGCAAAGGCGCCGCATTTCGAGCCACGCGTGAAGCGCGTCATCATGTTATTCATGTTCGGAGGCCCCTCGCACCTCGACACCTTCGATCCCAAGCCTCTGCTGGCGCGCGACAGCGGTAAGCCACTGCCCGAGGAGAAACGCCCTCGCGTCGTGTCATTCCCGAATCGGATGGGGAACCTCGTCGGCTCGCCCTTCGAATTCGCACAGCACGGGCAGAGCGGAGCCTGGGTCAGCTCGCTGTTTCCACACCTGGCACAGCGCGCCGACGACCTGTGCATCATCAATTCGATGTTCTGCTCGAACTCGCGCCACGGCGGTGCCGTGCTCGAATGGCATACTGGCACCGACACGTTCGTCCGCCCCAGCATGGGATCGTGGATCACGTACGGACTGGGGAGCGAGAATCAAAACTTCCCTGGCTACGTCACGATTTGCCAGGATCTCGCTCAGGGAGGGGCTAATAATTTTGGCTCTGCGTTCCTGCCCGCGGTCTATCAAGGGACCGCGCTGGGGCATGCTGGCCTCAAACCGCAAGAGGCGAGAATTCCGTTCATCGGCTCAGCGTCGCAGGCACGAGACCGTCAGCGACTCGAGATCGACTTGCTGGCCCAAATGGATCGCCGATCGGCAGTCACGCGCGGTCCGGATAGCGAACTCGAAGCGCGGATCGCGTCGTTCGAACTCGCGTACCGGCTCCAGGCCGAGGCCCCGGCCATGCAGGACCTGAATAGCGAAACCCGCGCGACGCACGAGTTGTACGGACTCGACAATCCCGAGACCGCCGATTTCGGCGCGCAGTGCCTGCTGGCACGCCGGTTTTCCGAGCACGGCGTACGCTTTGTGCAATGCAACCTCAGCGGCTGGGACGCTCACAACAAGTTGCAAGAGGATCACGGTCGGCTCGCACGCGCGATCGACAAGCCGATCGCTGGCCTGCTCGCCGACCTTAAGCAGCGCGGCCTGTGGAACGACACGCTCGTTGTCTGGGGAGGAGAATTCGGACGAACGCCGACATGCGAGGGAGCCGACGGCCGCGACCACAATCCGCACGGATATACGATGTGGCTTGCCGGTGGTGGCATAAAACCAGGCGTGACCTGGGGCAAGACCGACGACTATGGCTACTACGCCGTTGAGGACAAGGTGCACGTTCACGATCTGCATGCGACGATCTTGCACTTGTTAGGGCTGGATCATAAACGACTGACCTTCAAATACGCGGGGCGAGACTTTCGTCTGACCGACGTGCATGGCGAACTGATCGACGGCATTCTCGCCTGACGGGAAGTCGACCGACGATTCATGAATTGCGATCTGGGAGCGAGCGGACGATGACTGATCCAACACGACGAGAATTTTGCGCGAGCGCCGGCAGTGTTCTGGCGGCGACCGCACTGGCCGCATCCGACCTGCTTCCAAGAGCCGTGGCCGCCGAGCAGCCGCCCAAAGCGGATAAGGCCACGATCCCACCGCATCGACCGGTTGCCATCGACGGAGTACACGCCTACACGGATCGGATCTCGGTCGCTGCTGGCGATACGGTGCGCTTTCACGTCAGCAGCTCCGTCCCGTACGAATTGCAAGTGTGTCGTCTGGGCGTCGGGGTCGACGATCCGGCCACCGACGATATCGCGCATACTTTCCCGCGCGCCGCGGCAGCCTTGCAGCCGATCCATCCCGGCTCTTACCTGGTCGCGGACCGTCCGCTGGACGGCCGTGCCGCGATCGAGGCGTTCTCGGTCGAATTATGGATTCGCCGCTGGCGCACCTTGGCGCGCCAGGCGATCGTCAGCCAATTCGACGAGCCCAACGATTGCGGTTTCGCACTGTTCGTGAATGAAGATGGCTCCTTGAGCTTCTATCTGGGGGACGGCGGAGCATTTCAGGAGCGCAATCTGCATACGACCGCCGCAGACCAGTTGAAGATGCAGATCAATCCCGAGGGGTTGAAGAGCTTTCCGGATAATACGCCCAGCTCGGTGCTGTCGAACGAGTGGCATCACGTGGTGGCCGTTTTCGACGGTCGCGAGGCTAGCATCTTTATCGATAGTCACGAGGTTGGCCGTTGGCGCCACGAAGGGCCGGTTCGCGCGGGTACAGCGCCGCTGCGCATCGGAGCAGGCGGCAAGCGTGGCCTCGCCGATTTCCTGCTCGATGCCGATATCGCGATGCCGGCGATTTACGGCAAAGCCCTGAGCGCGGCAGAAATCGCCGCCCGACATACATCGCGAGCACTGACCAAGCCCGACGTCGGCGCTCTCTTGGCCTGCTGGCCCTTCGATGAAGAGCGCGGCGAGCGAGTCGCCGACGTTAGCGGCCATGGCCACGACGCACGGATCATCAACACTGGCACGTGGATGATCGGCGGACCAAGCTTCAATCCCGATGTTCCGCGCTTCGGCGCCTACGACCCCGAGAAAGATGCCGAACGGGGGCACGGCCTGCGTCTGGCGTCGGACGATCTTTACGATTGTCGCTGGCAGACGTCGCACGAATTTCAATTGCCTGAGAATGCTCGCTCCGGAATGTACGTCGGGCGCATTCGCTTCTCGCTCGACGGCGAGGAACGTCTTTATCACACGCTGTTCATCGTGCGCAAGGCCCCATCGCGCGCCAGGGCTCCGATCGCTTTCCTGTGCTCGACCAATAGTTGGAAGGCGTATTCCGCCACACCGTTCTGCCCGAGTTGGCCGGGACTGAAGAAGTCGATCGGCAACAACGGTCCTGCCGAGAGCGCGGGGAATCTTCCCTCATTCTGCTTCTACCGAGTTCATCAGGCAGGGCAGGGGACCTACCAGATCGGTTTCAAAATGCCGTGGCCGGTTGTTGGTCCGTACACGTTGATGGGACCTGCGGAATGGGATTACAGCCATCTCTGCCGGCAAGATCGTTTCACGCAGACATGGCTCGAACGGCAAGGCTACGATTACGACGTGTTGACCGATACGGACCTGCAGCTCGATCCGCACGCGCTGGATGATTACAAGGTTCTGGTCGTCGTAGGCCACAGCGAATACTGGTCGCTGGAAGGGATGGGCTCGGTCAGCCGATTTCTCGATCGCGGTGGCAACGCCGTCGTTCTTTCAGGCAATACCGCCTTTTGGCGTGTCTCGCTCAATGACGATGCGTCGATCATCGAGTGTCGCAAAGGAGACGCGCCCGGCACGCAGGTCCGAGCCGATCGGCGCGGCGAATTGTGGCACAGCCACGATGGTCGCCGTGGAGGCATGGCGCGCGAGTGCGGCTTTCCGACCTGGAAGCTGTTCGGGCTGGAATATTTTTCGCTGATGGGTGTCGGAACGCCCGGCGTGGGACCGTACAAAGTTCGCAATCCGGACCATTTCCTGTTTCGCAAGCCGATCGATCTCGCCTTGCAGCCAGGAGAGTCGTTCGGCGGCGCCGCAGGCCAGCCGCTACCGCAACCGATCGGACACGAAGGGGATGTACGCGTCTCGACGCTCGCCAAGTTTCTTGTCGAGGCCCTGCCGCCGGGCGCCACACAACCCAGTGAAGACCCTCCCGGCATCACACTTTTGGCCGATGGTTTTGCGGATGCCGAGAAGCTGCCGTTTGCGTGGGATTATTTCCAACGCCCCGTCCCATTTGGCAAAGGCCCGCCAATTTCGGTCGCGGCCGAGATGATCTATTGGGAACGTCGCGGCGGCGGACGGGTCTTTCACGCCGGATCGATCAATGCTGGTTCGACCTTAGCACTCGACGACAAATGGTCCGGCTTGATGCAGAATGTGCTCAGCCATTTTGGCGCGACGCGCGCCTAAGTGTGTTTTGGCGGGCATCTTGTGTTGTCGAATAATATTCGCGATTTCCCAGAACACGGTGGCGCGATGCCGGTCAAACCAGACGCCATGCCGCCGACACAATCAGGAATCGATCGCGGGTTCTGGCATACGGTCCCCTGGCTGATGCTGGTCGTAGCTTGCGGGCATTTCAATCGCATCGGCATCTCGGTCGCGGGCAGCGAGCGGATCATTCCGCAATACGGGCTCGACCCGCAGCAAATGGGGATGATCTATTCGGCATTTCTGCTTTGCTACACCGTGGCCATGATCCCCGGTGGCATGCTCATCGACCGCTATGGAGCGCGCGCTGCGCTACTGGTTTGGGGAATCGGTTCAACGCTCTTCGTGGCGCTATCGGGCGGAATTGGCCTGATCGCGGCAACAGGCTCGACGGTGCTGGCGGGGTTGCTCGTCGTGCGCTCGGTTTTGGGTGTCTTCAACGCCCCCTTGCACCCGGCCTCGGCACGCATGGTGTATCAATACGTGCGTCCCGAGTCGAAAGCGCTCGCCAACGGCCTGGTCACCTTCGCGGCATGTCTAGGTATCGCCGCGACTTATAAGGTGCTTGGAGGGCTGATCGACCGATTCGACTGGCCAGCCGCTCTCTTGATTTCCAGCGCGATCACGCTGGCCGTCACGATCGTGTGGGGCATCGTGACACGGCCCGCACGCCTGGGCCGCGCCCAGCGCGCTGCAGCCCACGAGCAGCCGTTGGACTGGTCGGCGCTTGCTACGGTTTTGCGGCGCAAGAGCGTCGTCTTCATCACGCTCAGCTACTTCGCCATGGGATATTTTCAGTACGTCTTTTTCTATTGGATCGAATACTTCTTCGAAACCGTGCAGCACGAATCGCGCGAAACGGCTCGCGACTATTCCACGGGCGTGACCCTCGCGATGGGCGTGGGCATGATCGTCGGCGGTCTGCTAACCGACCGTATGCCGCGCCGTTTCTCGCCCCGACTGCGCGGCGCCTTGGTGCCGGCACTATCGATGCTCTCGAGCGGTCTAGTGTTCGAGCTGGGGTTATTGTCCGAAAATCCGCGCACGACGCTGCTGGCGTTCGGGCTCGCCGCCGCGTGTATTGGAGCCTGCGAAGGATCGTTCTGGACAATGTCGGTAGGCCTGGGGGGCCGATTCGGCGGAGTCGTGGCTGCGCTGATGAACACCGGTGGGAACGCCGGTGGAACGCTTTCGCCCTGGATTCTTCCCGTGCTCGGCGTCGAGTTCGCCGAACACTACGGCACGGACGTCGGCTGGCGTCTGAGCCTCGCGGTTGCCGGAATTGTCGTCATGCTGGGGGCAGCGCTGTGGTTCGGAATTTCCCCTCCTGAGGAAATCGCAGCAACCCCGGCGCCGGACTTCGAAAACGGCCTGCTCTAACCTCTATTGCCGAAGGGCGCCGCAGCATCGAGCACCGTCGCCGAACACCATTGGCAAACCGCATTTTCTTGCACGAAAGCCGTGGTACGGCTAACCTGAGGGGCGATTACTCGCCTGCCTGACCGACCCTCCCCGCCCGAGTCTTGCCGATATGGATCCAAGACTTTCCGTACAGCCACAGCATATTCGCTTTTCTCGCCGCACCGCCGTACAGGCAGGCGCGATTGGGTTGTTGAACCTGGGGATGAATCACCTAAGTGGTTTGCGCGCGCTTGCCAGCCCGACAAGCAGCATTACGGCGGCGGCCGGCAAGGCGAAATCGGTCATATATATCTTCCTGTCCGGAGGTCTGGCCCAGCACGACAGCTTCGACATGAAGCCGGCGGCGCCGGACACGATCCGGGGCGAATTTCAACCCATTGCCACGCGCACTCCCGGTGTGCAGATTTGCGAGCACTTGCCGCTGCTGGCCGAGCGCAGCGAGATGTGGGCACTGGTGCGGTCGTTGTCGCATGGGATTCCAGACCATTCGGCCGGACATCAGCTCATGCTCGCGGGCCGGTCGACGTTGCCGGTCGGTTTCGACGGCACCAAGCCCAAGAGCAGCGATTGGCCCTCCATGGCGGCAATCGCCAACGCCGTTTGCACACCGCGCACCAATGTTCCGCCCGCGGTGGTTTTGCCCGAGGTTTTGATCCATCGCGAAGGGCGCGTGATCCCCGGCCAGTTCGCCGGCGAGATGGGTTCGCACCGCGATCCGATGTTCGTGAACTATTCGCCGTTCAATGCCCAATCGTACGGCGCGTGGCCCGAATATGGTTTCAGCCACGCCCGGGCCGGCGAGAATCCCAAGGATTTCGTTTTTCAGGCGCCGAACTTGTCGCTGCCAGCAGGCATGGATCGGGCCCATTTCGACGAACGTTTGGATTTGCTCGCCACGATCGGTCGCCAACAGCAGTCGCTCGAACAAGCGGCCAAGAACGAATCGTTCGATCGCCAGCGGCAAAAGGCGATTTCACTGCTGGCCGACGGTCAGACACAGCGGGCCTTCGACATCGCGAAAGCCGATCCGAAGGTACTCGACCGCTATGGCCGCAATACGTTCGGCTGGTCGCTGTTGATCGCAAGGCAATTGGTCGAAGCCGGCGTCAGCATGGTGCAGGTGAACCTGGGCAATGACGAAACGTGGGACACGCACACCAATGCGTTTCCGGCGCTAAAGAACTTTTTGTTCCCGCCCACAGATCGGGCCGTTTCGGCGCTGCTGGACGACCTGGCGGACCGTGGCTTGTTGGACTCGACGTTGATCGTCATGGCAGGCGAGATGGGACGCACGCCGAAGATTTCGACGTTGCCACAGTTCCCCGGCAAGCCAGGGCGCGATCATTGGGGGACGCAAACGGTATTCTTCGCAGGCGGCGGTGTGCGTGGTGGCACGGTTATTGGTGCGACCGACAAGATCGGCGCCTTCCCCGCGGCGAATCCGCAAAAGCCCGAGAACATGGCCGCCACCATCTATCAGGCCTTGGGCATCCCGCGCGAGCTGGCCTGGCACGACGTCAACAATCGGCCTCACTTCGTCTATCACGCCGATCCGATTCCCGGATTGATGGGTTGACGGGGTCGGCGAACTCGGCGACACGCGACAACCGCGCCGATTTCAAGCGGGCGATAATTGCCGCGGTCCGCGCTGCAAAATCTTCCAGACAATTTTCCCTTCGTCGCCGTCGATCAGGGCACCGACTCCGTTAGGGCGCAAGAACGAAACGTGCTTCGGCTCCAAACCGAACAGGTGAAGGAGCGTAGCGTGATAATCGTGATGACTGACCGTGTCGGTGGCCGCCTTGTGTCCGAGGTCGTCGGTTTCGCCGTAGGTCATCCCTCCGCGAACGCCACCGCCGGCAAGCCACATACTGAAGCCGTAGGTGTTATGGTCGCGGCCGATATTTTTCTCGTTCTCGATCACGGGCAGCCGTCCCATTTCGCCCCCCCAGTGTACGAGCGTAGTGTCGAGCAAACCGATTCGCTTGAGATCCTGGACCAGGGCCGCGGCAGGTTGGTCCGTGCGTCGGCACACAATGGGCAAGGACTTCTGAATGCCTCCATGATGATCCCAGACCTGATCGCCGCTGTGAATCTGCACGAACCGCACACCGCGTTCGACCATTCGTCGCGCGATCAGGCAGCGTGTGCCATAGTCGCGAGTTTCGGGATCGTCGATTCCATACAGCTTGTGCGTGGCTGCCGTTTCGCTGGCGATATCTAACGCCTCTTTGGCGGCGACTTGCATGCGCGCCGCGAGTTCATAGCTTTGGATCCGGGCCGCCAGGTCCTGCTCATGCGGATGACGTTCCAGATGCTCGCGATTCAATTCGCCGAGGTAACCGAGCAAACGATGCTGTGCCGGCCCACGCAGTTGCGGAGGCGGGTCGAGATTGAGAAATCGGGGTTCCTGGGGGCGAACGACGGTTCCCTGGTACAGCGACGGCAGCCAGCCGTTCTGCCAATTCGCAACGCCTGCCACAGGCAAGCCCGCCGGGTCGGTCATCACGATGAAGGCGGGCAGATTCTGACTTTCCGAACCAAGCGCGTACGTCAACCACGAGCCCAGCGCCGGTCGACCGGCCGAGATCTGGCCGGAATTCATCGCATGAATGGATTGTTCGTGATTATTGACATCCGTATGCATCGAGCGAATGACGCAGATGTCATCGGCCACGTTCCCCAAGTGCGGCAACAGCTCACTCAGCTCCGTACCGCATTGGCCGTGCTTCGAGAATTTCCAAGGGCTGCCGAACAACTTCGTGCTGGCTTCGGCGACGTTGTCGTACTTGACGTCCCCCGTGAACTCCTGCATGTGCCGCTTGGTCAGCTCGGGCTTGGGATCGAACAGATCGACATGACTGGGCCCACCTTGCATGAACAACGAGATCATGGCTGTCGCTTGAGGCGGGTGCGCCGGACGACGTGGAGTCAGATCGAACTTCTGTTGTTCCAGAAGAGGTTTTGGCGGCGCGGCGCGCAGCGACTCTTCTCCCAGCAGGCACGAGAGCGCCAGGCCGCCCAGCCCGAACGCCTGCTGGCTTAGGAAATGTCGCCGCGTGAAATGGGACATGCTGGCCACCTCAATCCACGTAGAGAAATTCGTTCGAAATCATCAGCGCCTGGCAGAGCTGCGCCAAGGCGATGCGCGCCGGAGGAACAGGCGTCTGCTTGGGATCCGCAGTCGCCGCGGCGGCCGCCTGGCTAGCCAAGGCCGCCTGTTCAGCCAGAAATTCCGCACCAGCACGCTTCTCAGTCTCGGATGCTCGCCTCGCAAACGCTAGCAACCAGGCACGTTCGAATTGCGCCGTCGTATCAGGGCCGGCTTCTCGTTCGATTCGTTCCGCCATCGCTTCGCTCTGCGCGATGACAAATGCACTGTTCATCATGAGTAACGATTGCGGAGCCACGGTCGATGACGTTCGTTGCTCGCAATTCGGCTTCATTAGCGGCGCATCGAATGGTTCGAGCATTCCGAGTGGACGCGAACGCCGCACCTGTACATAAATCGTGCGGCGAAATTCTTCTTCGCCCAGCGGCACCACCTTGCCCGATGGCCGGCCTGCCGAATCGCGTGTGTCGACGCCGACCACGATTTGGCCGATATCGTCGGGCGCCACCGGCACCGCAGGGCCGTACATCTTGGTCGACAGCCGGCTGCCGATGGCCAGTAGGGCATCGCGAATGATCTCGGCCTCGAGGCGCCGGACCGACATGCGCCCCAGCAAGCGATTGTCGGGATCAATCGCGTCCAGCGATTCTTTCCGTTCGGACGATTGTCGATAGGCCGTGGATGTGACCATCGCGCGCACCAGCGGCTTCAGCTTCCAGCCGCCGCGAATAAACTCGTCGGCCAGCCAGTCCAGCAATTCCGGATGCGAGGGACGCTCGCCCAGTACGCCAAAATCTCCCGGCGTCGCGACTAAGCCACGGCCGAATAGATGCAGCCAAAACCGATTGACCAGGACACGGGCCACCAGCGGATGGCGCCCGTCGGTCAAATGGCGAGCGTAGCTCAGTCGTCGACCGCTGGTTGGCCTGGTCGCATCGGGGGCGATCGAGAAGTTGCTGGAATTCAAGACAGCCAATTCGCCCGGCGCAACTTCCTGACGCGGCTGATTGAAATCACCTCGCGCAAAGAGGAATGTCTGCGGAGCCTGGCCCGGCACTTCCGTGAGGCACTGCACGTAGTCGTCGGCGGGACGCTTCTTGCGAGCGTCCTCGATCAGTGCCTCCCATTTCTTATTGAACTCCGTCAGCCGATCGGCGACGTATAAGTAGACCGAGCCGCGATTGACGTCCAGAAACGGGTATTCCTTGATTAACTGCAGTTGCTCAGCGGTCCGCTCCTTTTCGGCCGCAGCCCGGGCCGCGCGAGCCAGTGGCTGCACCGCCTCGGGGAGCTTTGCCAGTTCGCGGTCCAGTGTTTCGTTGACGATCTTATCCAGCGCGTCGTCCCGTTGCTGCGTGACACCTCTCAATTCGGCATCCGCCACGCTTGCCTGCTGGCGAATTTCCTCAGTCCACAACGAAACGAGCCGCTCCTGGGGAGTCCGCCATTTCTTCCAGTCGTACGCGGGCTCGAACAGGGCGCGAATACGGTGATAGTCCGCGTGCGAGATTGCGTCATAGCGATGGGCGTGGCACTGCGCGCAACCCACGGTTAGTCCCAGGACGGCGCTCGACATGATCTTGATCGAGTCGGCGATGACGTCGTTACGCGCCACGTTTGGATCTGCGGCCCCGCCGCCGGTGCCATCGGGCCCCATGCGCAGCATGCCCGTGGCGATCAGCAGGTCGGCCTGCTTCGACGTCAAATTGGAATAAGGGGGTGTAAGTAATTCATCGCCGGCCAATTGCTCGACCAGGAATTCATCCCACGGTTTGTCGTCGTTGAACGCGCGGATGACGTAGTCGCGATATTTGTACGCCCACTTGCGCTCCGCATCTTGCTCAGTGTAGCCGTCGCTATCGGCGTAGCCGACAACGTCCAGCCAATGCCGCGCCCAACGCTCGCCGAATGCCGGTGGCGCCAACAGGGTGTCGACCAGCCGCTCGTAAGCATAAGGAGTCTGATCCGCCAGGAATTGCTCGACAGCCTGCGGCGCCGGCGGCAAACCCGTCAGGTCAAAACTCAGGCGACGAATCATTGTCGAGCGATCGGCGGGCGAGTTGAAAGTCACCCCTGCGGCTTCCAGGCGGCTGAGCAGGAACGTGTCGATGGGAGTTAAAGCTCGCTGAGGGTCCTGCACCTGTGGGAAGGGAGGGCGGCGCATCGGCTGATAGGACCAATGCCCGCGCTCTTCGACCGTGAATGTGTCCCCCGCGGCCAGCACCGCAGGTTCCTCGCGCAATGTTTTTGCGCCGGCATCGATCCAGCGGGCGATCGTTTCCATCTCGGCCGAAGTCAATTTCTTTTCATCCGGAGGCATGTCGCCCGACGCGACTCGCTCATAGAGCAAACTCTGGGCATGATCGCCAGGGACAATGGCCGCGCCAGAGTCTCCTCCGCTCAATAAAAATCGGGCGGCGCGCGTGTCGAGTGCCCCCTTCAGTTCCTCGTCTTCGCCGTGGCAGCGCCAGCAGCGCGCTTTCAGGATCGACCGCACATGAGTTTCGAAGTGAACGTCGTCCGCAGCTTGCCATGCCAGCAGCGTGCCGGGATGGGCGCAGAACAACAGTGCCAATAAGAGAGCTCGCGGCATAGGGCGCGGCGTGGTTGATTGTTGGGGCGGGATCGGGCGGGAGGGCAGGCAAATCGTAGCGACCGCATTTTAGCTCCTGCCCGGCAGACCTTCAACATTGTTCGAGCCCACGAAGCCGCAAATACACACACCGGCAAATTGTCTCCTTCGATGCAGGCTATCGCCGCCGAGCTCGAAATCGGCATAATTGCCAGGAATGCAGTTCGCCGGTTCGGCGTCCCCCTGACGCTTCCTTGATATGCGTTGCCTTCATGCCCCTCGTCACTGTCAGCGAACTTTCTATTGCCTATCGAGGGCGCACGCTGCTCGATGCCATCTCGTGCCAGATCGAGCCGGGGCAGCGCATCGCCTTATTGGGACGCAACGGCGAAGGAAAGACGACCTTCATGCGGCTGCTGTCCGGCCAGGTTGAACCCGATTCGGGGGAGATTTCGTACGCCGCGACGACAAAAATCGCGATCCTGCCGCAGGATGTACCGCAAGATATAACCGGCTCGATCCGCGAGGTCGTCGGCCAAGGCCTGGCCCATGAGGTTCATGAAGCGGACACGGCATGGCGAGCCGAGCAGCAAATCGATCGCGTCCTGGCCGAAATGGAACTCGCCGGGGAGGACCGGTTCGAGAATCTGTCATCGGGTATGAAGCGCCGAGTCCTGCTTGCCCGAGCCGTGGTCGCGTCGCCCGACTTGCTACTGTTGGACGAACCAACGAACCATCTCGACATCGACGCCATTCGCTGGCTGGAAGAATATCTCGTTCGCCTGAACACGACGTTGATCTTCGTCACGCACGATCGCATGTTCCTGCGAAAGCTGGCCACGCGTATTCTGGAAATCGACCGCGGCCGACTGTTTGACTGGTCGTGCGACTACGATACGTTCCTCAGCCGCAAGGAAGACTGGCTGGCCGCCGAGGAAAAGCAAAACGCCCTGTTCGATAAACGGCTCGCCGAAGAAGAGGTCTGGCTCCGCCAAGGCGTCAAAGCCAGGCGGACCCGCAACGAGGGACGCGTGCGAGCGCTCGAGCAGATGCGGCGCGATCGCAAGGCTCGCCCGACGGCCGCCGGCAAGGTGCAGTTGGCCATTGCCGAGGCGCAGCGCAGCGGAACGCTTGTCGCTGAGCTTGACGGTGTCTCGTTCGCCTACGACGAACGGACGATCGTGCCCACATTCTCGGCCACGGTCCTGCGTGGCGATAAGATCGGCGTCTTCGGACCCAACGGAGCCGGCAAAACCACGCTGCTGCGCCTGCTGCTTGGGCAATTAAAGCCCGACACTGGCACGGTTCGCCTGGGCACGAACCTGCAAATCGCCTACTTCGATCAATTGCGGCAAAAACTAGATCCCGAGGCCACGGTGCAGGAGAATGTCGGCGACGGATACGACACCGTCACGATCGCCGGCAAGCCGCGACACGTCATTGGTTACTTGGAAGAGTTTTTGTTCAGCCCTGAACGGTCCCGGACGCCGGTGCGGTTCTTGTCCGGCGGCGAGTGCAATCGCGTGCTGCTGGCCAAGCTGTTCGCCAAGCCGGCCAACGTGATCGTGATGGACGAGCCGACGAACGATCTCGACGCGGAAACCCTGGAACTGCTCGAAGAACGGCTCGTGCAATTCGCCGGAACCATCATCGTGGTCAGTCACGATCGTGCCTTCTTGAACAACGTCGTTACCAGCACGTTCGTCTTCGACGAGGGGCAACTCAAAGAATACGTCGGCGGTTATGACGACTGGCAACAGCAACGCGCCGCATCCGTGGCCGCGGACGTCCCCGCGAAGCAATCAGTAGTTGCTGCCACAGCTTCGAAGGAGCGCCGCTCGCAACCAGATTCCCAGGCTATGCCCAAGAAACGGCGCCTGACGTTCAAGGAAAAACAGGAACTGCAAACCCTGCCCGCGACGATCGAGAGACTGGAAAGCGAGATCGGGCAACTGCATCAGGCGATGGCGCAAGAAGATTTTTACCGGCAACCAGTGAAGCTCATTACAGAGCAACAAACGCGTCTGAAAGAACTGGAAGCAAAGCTCTCGACATTCTACGGGCGATGGGAAGAACTAGAGCAATTCGCCGACTGACGAACTTCGACTGGCGCCGCTTTCCCTGCACACCGGTCTCATTCCGATAAAGCGGCGGTGAGTGGCTTTCCATCGGCTCCTTCCAGCGGCAACTGCAGCAGTCGCGCGACGGTGGGCGCGACGTCGATGTTGGCGATGCGCCCCAAACGTGCGCCGGCCTCGATGCCTCGGCCCCAGGCGACAAAGGTCGCGTCCATGATCGGTAGGTGCTCGTCATGTCCGTGCGCTCCCTTGCGGTCTACCGGCGCGATCGTGGTGGCTGCGCCCGTCGCGGAATTCGCGAAACTCCATCCCTCCTTGGCGAACAGCAGCAAGTCTGGCGAACGAGGATCCGTCTGCGGTTCCGCAAGACCGTGATGCGCTAATTGCGACGACTCCACAACCTTGGCGACCCCTTCCAGGCTCGAAAACAATGCCTTGCCGCGCGCGAGAATGTCGGCGCGATGTTCGGCGTCGAGAATATAGACAAGGGCCGCCCCTCCCTGCACGATCACATGCACGGTGCCTCCCGTGACCTGGTCACCATTCGTTTCGATCAGTCCGGCGTCGTGCAATGCGACATTGGGCATGACCAGCCGCTCGACCGGCGAAAATCCATGGTCCGAGAGAACGATCAAAGTTGCTTTGTCTTGGTAGACTCGCTTCGTCGTCTCCCAAACCGATCGGACCTGCTCGTCGGCCAGCTTTATCGCGGTGTAAGCCTCCGCCGTTCGCGGCCCCTTCAGATGCTCTTCGTGATCGACAAATGTTACGTGCAGCAGGGCCAAGCCAGGGCGGTGTCGCTCGAGAATGAAGTTGAAAACTCGCGTACATGCCTCGTCGGACACGACGCGCAACTCGCGAGTCCCGGCCTGAACCACTTCGCCGTCCGCCCAAACACCGGCCGCCTTGCACTCTTTCATGAGTTCGGGCGTCGAGTATTCGTGCAGCAGCTCGTCCGAAAAGACGTCGGGCAGAGTCCAATCCAAATTCTTGGCACCGCGCGTTGCCGGCCAACGAATGGCCGCCGTGCTCAGCCCCCGAGCCTTGGCCAGATCATAGAGCGTGGGCACCCGCACCAGCCGCTCCTTAAGCCCGTCGGGATCGGTCATCAGTGGAACCGGGCGCCGGTGAGCTCGATCGTAGTAATCATTCCCCACCACTCCGTGACGGGCGGGGGTCACTCCTGTGATCAAGGTTGTATGGTTGGGCCACGTGACTGTCGGAGCCACGGTTGTCATGGCCGTGGCGCTCGCTCCTTCTTTGGCCAAGGCGCGGATCGTCGGCATCTCGGCCCGCGGATCGTCCCAATAGAACGCCGCCAAACCGTCCACGCTGACGATGACAACCGCGTTCTCAGCGGGCTCAGAATCTGCGCCAAACGCGCTCGGCGTGGCCAGGCATACGAGGCAAACGATCGACAGCCAAATAATGATCCATCGCATCGTGCGGCTCCTGATTGACGTTGACTATCGGATGAAATGAAACGCGCAGCCGACAGACTATTCGATCAATGTGAGCGCCCGATTAAGGTCGGTGAGATTCGACGGGAATTGCGAAATCATGGTGGGCAGCGTTTCCGCCCGATTTCGGCTCTCGATCGTGACAGGTCCTGCTGCCGAGGTCGTAAGGATGCAAAAACGACCGCCACACGTCACGGCTGGCCAAATCCCGCAAGCCGCGCTAGACTGCCTGGATTCCCCTGTAAACACCGCGGAATTCATCGACGCAGCATTTCCGCGTAAGAGGGGCACGAACCGCCGGTATTCCGAGATGAAGGGACCGCCGAACGGCGTCCGCAAACCGCACAACAGCCAAGCAAATAAGGAGATTTTCCATGAGCCGTCTCACAGGTAAAGTTGCCGTCGTAACGGGAGCCTCGAAGGGGATTGGCGCGTCGATTGCAGAAAATCTCGCGGCCGAGGGAGCGTCGGTCGTCGTGAATTACGCCAGCAGCAAGTCTGGCGCCGAGGCGGTTGTTGAGCGCATTCGCAAAAAGGGAGGCAAGGCCGTCGCGGTGCAAGCGGATGTTTCGAAGCCCGAGGACATTAAGCGCCTGTTCGCTGAAACGAGTTCCGCGTTCGATCGGCTCGACGTGCTGGTGAATAACGCCGGCGTTTACGAATTCTCACCGCTGGAAACCGTCACGCCTGAGCACTTTCACAAGCAGTTCAATCTGAATGTGCTGGGGCTGTTGCTCACTACACAAGAGGCCGTCAAGCATTTTGGATCGGCCGGTGGCTCGGTAATTAACATTAGCTCGATCGTCAGCCCAATGCCGCTACCGGGCGCCTCGGTCTACAGCGCCACGAAGGCGGCCGTCGACGCGATAACGATATCGCTGTCACGCGAGCTTGGACCGAAGAAGATCCGCGTCAACTCGCTGAACCCCGGCATGATCGAGACCGAAGGGTTGCACAGCGCCGGTTTTGCCGAAGGGGATTTTCGCAAGATGGTCGAGTCGCAGACGCCGCTGGGACGCATTGGACAGCCCGAGGATATCGGTCGCGCGGCGGTGTTCTTTGCGTCGGAAGAGTCAGGCTGGGCCACCGGGCAAACGCTAGTCCTGGCGGGTGGTGCGCGACAGTAGTTTGACGGCAGGTCGTTGCGAGGCGCCACATCGTCGGCGAATCAACAGCGTTCGCGCAACGATGCGCTGGCAGCGCGCTTGCCGTAGTGGTTGGCGCGAACTATCATCGGCGATCGAGCGAGGGGCCGGCGATGCCCATCGCTCGATCGCGTTTTCTTGCGCATCTTGGGATCCTTGAGGGACCAATCATGGCATTTCGGCACCGACTTGCGAATCGAGTTCTATTCGTAATCGCGGTGACATCGCTCGGCGCAGCATGTCTTGATCAAGTTCCTCACAACGCACGGGCCGCGGTGTTGCACGGCCTGGGGGTGATGGGGGACAGTGGTTCGGATGGCTCGTCCGTCAACAAGTGGCCCGGCATGTTGCAGGCCGACCGCGGCCTGAATTTTGGCGGCAGCGGATTGCCCTACAATCATGCCGTCGGCGGTGCCACTTCGACGACGCTACTCAACCCGCAGCATCAAGACACCGCGCTTGCCTCGAACGTGACTGCCGGAAACGTGACGACGGGCATCATATTTATTGGCAATAACGATTACGGCAATGCCGCGACGTCGATCCTAAGTGGCTCGCTGTCTGGCGCCGCGCTCACGAACTTCGAGAACACGGTTGCCAATAATATCGAGACGGCCAGCCAGACGGTACTCAACGCCGGCGCGGAGGGTTTCCTTCTCGGCAGCGTCAACAATTTTGCGTTCGAGCCGGCGGCAGCCGCCGCCACGCCTGCTCAAAAATTGCAACTCGAGAATTCCATCACGAACGTCAACAATCAGTTGATTGCATTCGCCGACGCCAAGCACGTTCCCTACGTCGACTTCTTCGGTTTGGAAAAGTCAGTGTTGGCCACTAATGCCACGTCGATCATCATCGGAGGCGTGCCGATTAGCCTGACGGCAACCGGCAGCAGTCAGCTCGATTTTTTTCAGGACGCATTGCATCCGAATATCGTCGGCAACGCGATCATCGCGAACATGTGGATGGCAGCCCTAAACAAGGCTTATGACACCAACCTGCCGCTCTTCACAGATCAGCAGATCCTGTCCCTGGCCGGGTTAAGTGGATACACCGGCGAGACCTTCTCGACGTCGACGAACCTGAGCAACTTCATTCACTTCGTGCCGGCTCCCGAGCCGTCGACCGCGCTACTAGCCGTGATCGGCTTCGCTCTATTGGCTGGGCGTGCTCTGCGGACGCTTGGAAGATCGAGTGTTGCTTCGCGATAGCTCTCGCCGTCCGGCTTCGCCCAGGGACGTTCGAATGGCTTCAGCCCGTAGCGACGCGAGAGGTCGTTGAGCGCGGCGAAGTATGCGTTTAGCGTGGGCTCGTCCCGTACCTCATCGAGCGCCTGGTAAAGTCCCACGCGCTCTTGTTCAGCGGCGAGCGTCGATAACTGCTGTTCACGGCGAATCACTCGCGCCCTGACCGCGGCAATTTCTGCGGCGCCCCCTGCCCAGACAGGAACTCCCAGATATGCGCAAATGGCAATCGCGTAAAGCACGAAGCGATGCGTCGGCGCGGTAATGTCAGCGGCCAACTCGGCAAAGTCTTCATCCTTTTTGGTGCCATCCATAATGGCACGGATCGACTCGACGTTGACGATGCAGACCGCAATCGGTCCCAGCAGAACGACATACGCCAACAGAATTCGCAAATGAAACTGACTGCGGGCTTCGCTGCTGCCCGTTAGCGCTTTGACGGTCGTAAAGCGATAGTAAAACCGGCCCACAGGGCCAGTAGCGCGGATCAACCTGGGCCAGATTCGGCTGAAGCTGGCAAGGATGACGATTGCCACCAGACCAGCCAGCAGCGCTTGCCAGAAGGTAGAGTCCGCTATAGCGTCAACCACGCGAATTACCTCGGCAACATCATGTTCATTTCGGCGTCGAAATGAATACTGGCGACACGGATCTTATTTCGCTTTTCGCCGCGTCGACGTCTTCACGATTGCAACCTCCGCGACAATCTTGGTCTGGGGCCGCTCTCGGCGCGATTGGTCCACCGTTCCATCTGTTGCGTCGCATTGTTGGTTTTCCGGACGAACGTTGGGAATATTGCAGCCGTGCCGATTCGATAGCTTCGCGGTCATGACATATCACTCCTAAAGGTGCCGCATTGCGATGGGTGGGCAATTAAAGGGCTCGTCCGCGCCGCGGGGGGGCGGACGAGCCGGTGCTAGAAATCAGATTTCACGATCACTCGCCCTTGGGTGTCGCTTGTGTCACTGCCGGAGCCGGCAACGCCGGGCTGGTGCCCGTGCCGCGGATCGACTCCATGAGCTTCTGTGCGAATTGATCGTGCGGAGATATCTGCAATAGCTTCTCGACCTCTTTCGCGGCTTGCGTCGGGTAGCCAAGATAATCGTATTGAAAACCTAGAACAAAACGCATCCCTGGATCGTCCGGCTTATCGTTGCGAGCCTTTTCAATCGCTCGCAGGTGCTGCGTATATGTAGCGTTGTCGGGATACAGCTCCTTGTAGTTCTTAACGACAACGCCCCATTGATCCTCCGGCAAGAGGGTCATTCCCAACTCGGTCGCCGCGGCGGCCTCGTTGTACGAGCCTTGCGCGAAGAGCGCTTGCGCCAGCATCATGGCTAGCGTGCCATTCTGCGGATCATCGACCAAGGCGTGTCGCCAGCTATACGCGGCACTCTGATAGTTACCGGCGCGGAACGCCTCTTCACCGGCCTCGTCGAACCGCATCGCCTCGGCTGCCGCATTTTGCGGCTGAACTTGCGCCGTGTTCGCAAGATTCGAATCGTCGGCAGGATAATTTGCGTAGTTGCTCGTACCATATCCACCGCCGTAACCGCCACCGTAGCCTCCTCCGTATCCGCCACCATAGCCAGCGCCGTAGCCGTAGCCTCCCATGCCCATTCCCATGCCTAGTCCATAACCGAGCCCGAGTAGTCCGAGTCCTCCTAGCCCACCATATCCCAAACCTCCGTAGCCCAGGCCGCCGTACCCAAATCCACTGAGTCCCCCGGCGCCAAACCCACCGTAGCCTAATCCTCCGGCGCCGAAGCCCCGGTAACCGGCCATATGTTGATTCGCCATCCCTCCGCGACCACCGGCCATCGAGCCGGGCGTTGCGTTATGGTGCGACAGGAAATTATTTCCACCGGCGCCTGCGTTGTTCGCGCCTCGCCCCATACCTCCCATCGACGAGTTATGTCGAGCTGCAAAGCTCTGGCCGCCCGCATGAGACACATTACCACCGGATCGACCGCTGGAGGCGAAGCCAGAACTGCGTCCCCCGCCACCGCCTGCACCTACACTCCGCGAACCCCCGCCACCACCACCACCACGGTATCCGCCGCCTCCGCCGCCACGATAGCCGCCGCCTCCACCGCCGTGCCCACCGCCGCCGCCGTGGCCGCCACCACCATGCCCGCCCCCTCCGCGCCCGTAGGCTGTTTCACCAAAGCTTGTCAGGGCAAGTCCGATAACGATCGCTGCAACAAAACGTGGTTTAATCCGGGGCGTCATGTCATCACCTCATCTTCTAGTTGGCAGGTCGAATTCGCAGCCCCACGTTCAATCCACTAGCCATAAGCGCCAGCGAGGTAAGTACGACGCTGTGCGCACAAAGCCTCACACAACGTCGTTCGCTTTAGACGCAATCCGCGCATCGCCCGCCGGACATTTATGGATTCGCCGCTGGCGGATTCTTGCCTGATGTTTCAATCTTGGTGGTGTCGGTCTCCGTCGTCTTGCCTTCCGGTGAACTGATCGTGGTCGTCTTCTTCACCTCGGCCTTTTTCTCACATCCCGAGCACAGGCCCACCAACGTCACCGCCAGGCAAAAAGCCAATAACCGCTTCATGATTCAAGCTCCAAAAACGAATTAAAATGGTTGCTAGGGTGAACCGATAAGGAGACTCCGCCGGCGTAAGATCGACGCCGCCTTCGCGGTTGGCGTCGACGGAGAGACGCCGGCGGAGGCCTCAAAGCTAGTGAAAGGCCTGATAAGCGACTTTCATGCCGCAGCGACAAATTCGGCGAGCCCCGACCAGCAGGCAATACAGGAAAAGAGGCCGTACCGGGGGGCCATCGCACTTTTTTTTATCAAACGTGCCGCAATACGTTGTCCCGGCGCCCCAAACATCACTCCCCGCAGGAGCTTGCCTGCAATCCGCAAAAGGGAGTCCGGCACTCCCGACGGCATCAATGCCGCCAGACTGGTGGTCAGCAGTCCACAGCGGGGCAATCCGATTTTGCGACAACTGCCGCTTCTACGGCCATCCTGCCATTGCACGGTTCGCCATTGATTTCTACACTCCCGCGCCCTTGCGATACGCCGGTCGGTCCCTGCTTGGACGCAGTCGATCTTGAACGGACCGCCTGCCCGGGAGTTGGGCGAGAAGCGTGTCGCACAGCCATAGCCCGTCGATCCATTGGCTTTCAATTCCCTATCATCCACCTGAACGAGTCCTGCATGCGGCGAATCTTATCGATCGTGTTGATCGCCGCCTTGTTTTCCGGGGTAGGTTGCCGCCGGCTGCCGCAACGCGACGAATCGCCAGACGGCGTGGCGCCCAAGAAGCAAGGCTTCAGCTGGGACAACCTCCGCGATAAGCGTGCCGTCGAGGTCGAGCGCCACATGGATGACGTGGAGAAGCAACTCGACCGCGACGAGCTGCGAGATCTCTCCACCCGACCGTAGTCTTGCTGCTGCGCGTTTTTTTGGCGCGAATCTCGATTCGATCGCCCCTCGCGGCAAAGGCCCGCGAATTCGTAATTGGCCGACGGTCTGACCGTGCCGATTGACGCCCCTCGCGCGCGATCAAACAGACACCTGCGGCCCAGCCATTCACTGATCTCGTCGAGCATGCATCTAAAGATCGACTTCGAAGATTCATGCACGGCCAGCAACGGTCGACGCCAACTTGCGTCGTGGTATCGAGTTGAGCCAACGACGGCGCGATGCCTTTTGCGCATCGCGCGCAACGACGAGAAAACGCATGCGGAGTCTGTCACATGTGATGCAGCCAATCGCACTGAATATCTATAGATGTTGACGTCGAAGCATGGGCACTAAATGGCATCGGAACGCGTATAGTGTATTCATACTATGAGCGATAACTATATTTTTGTTACTCACAAAGATTTCACTTGCAGATAGCAACTCGCGCGAGAGAATCCGTGGCAGTTCGGAGGCCGCTTGTTGGCGGCACTCCTTTTTCGTCCTTCTGTTCACGGCTTTGTGAAGAAAGGATCGACTGATGAGACGCTGCATCTCTCCCCTTGTCGCCATGACTTGCGCCATGGTGGCCATCCGCATCGCAAGTGCGGATACGTTCTATGTGGACCCGGACTTCAGCTCGCTGAGTATCGCGGTCTACGATCACACGACGTCGACCTTGCTGACGTCGGCCCAAATTTCAGGCAGTGACACAACAAGCCTGACCGGCACCTTCGATGCAACGATCGACAGCAGCACCATCACCTTCAATAGTGGTAGCGTCGCGTTCAACAATCAGGAGAGCGATATGCAGCCCGCCATCGGCGGTGGCGACGCGTCGGCCGGTGATTCGATGAATCCCTATCCGCCATCGCCCGGCTCCGATCCGGCAAACTATGGCTTGTTCCTGACGGTGCCTGACCCCGATGACCCCGAGGGGCCGCTCGCCCTAGCGGGCGTGGCGGCGATTCGCGACGCGGTCACCAGCCTCACCAGTAGCGCCATCACACTCACCGGGGGCGGCAGCGCCTTCGATGCCAGCCAGGTCACGTTGGGACTGACCTATGGCTCGCTCGACTACAACATCAACACCGGAGACGGTACACCGTTCTTGAATGGCACGACCGGCATTGATGGGAATTCCGGCCTGAATTCCTCGACGGACGGCGGAATTGGGACGTTCGGCGGTATAACCGCCGTTTCGATTCCTGTGTCGGTCTTAGTAAACGTCATGACCGGCGGCCTTAACATCGACGTCGTGCTGACCGGCCAAATCGAGGGCACGAATGCCGCTCCGTTGGCGCCGGTTCCCGAACCGGGAACGTTCGCGCTTGCGGCGTTGGCGTTGATCGGCGTTGTTCCCGCGATTCGCAAGGTGCGACGCCCGCGGTAATTCGACCGACTGCTCTGCGGCCGTCGTGAGTTAGGGCGCGACGGCCGCATTTTTACTTACTCTTCTTCTTGGCACCTCGCTCAGCAATCGCTGCGGTGTTGGCCGCAACTGCGGCGCGAATCAGTTGCTTGAAAGCCGCTTCGTTGATCTTCTCTCCTTCGCGCAGATCGATTGCGCGCCGTACGTTTCCCTCCAGGCTGGCATTGAAGAGCTTCTTCGGATCTTTGATCGAGGCACCCCGAAAGAACGTCAGCTTCACGACTTGCTTGTACGTTTCCCCCGTGCAGACGCCCCCGTCATGCGACCAGACAGGCACCCCGGGATTCGTCGGCTTGACCCATTTCCACTCTTCCTGGATATCGGGGTCCGCATCATGGATCAATTTTCGAAGATGCGCCAGCGTCGCTCCCCGCCAATCCCCGAGCGCTTTGATGTGTTCTGTGATTCTGTCAGCCGCGGATTCGTCATTCGGACTTTGTTTCGCCATGATTCGTTCTCTGATTTTGCACTCGCCTCACTGACCACCAGTAGCCAGTGAGGCAAGGCATCTTTGCACTGCCGGGGTTACGGTAGCTCGGCGACAACCTGCTCCAGGCTGACGATGAACTTCTGCCAGCCGTAGTTCGCTCCCTTGTAGGCGGCCTCTTGATCGGGTTTGAATCCAGACTGCTCCATCCGCACCAGCGTCCCGCCGCTTTTCGCGATCAACGTCCAAGCGACAACACTCTCCAATCCCATCGAGCACCAACTGTAGGAGAGCTTCTTGTTCGGTTCGACGACCAAAACCTCGCCATCGATGATGCCATTCCAATGCGGTTGCGGCGTAGCCCGGAAAGCAAACTTGTGCCCCAAGTCCGCCCGAAAGTCGTTTTCCATCAACCACTCTTTGATGAGTGCCCCTTCGGTGAGCGCGCGCCAGATCTTCTCTGGCGGAAAGGGAAACTCCTTTTCAATCACCAGCGTATGCGAGTGTGTCATTGGTCCATCCGTTTCAGTAAATCTTCCAAACGCGCGAATCTTTCTTGCCAGAACCGGCCGTAGTGATTCAACCAGTCGACGAGCGTCCCCAGTGCGCGCGGCTGGGCGCTGTAGTGCGTCTCGCGCCCCGCGTGCCGCGCTTGCACCAGGCCGGCCTGCTTGAGGATTCCCAAATGCTTCGAGATCGCCGGCTGCGACACGCCCGAGTTGTCAGTGAGCATCCGCACCGTCTGTTCGCCATCGCGGCTCAAACGCTCAAAAATGGCGCGTCGCGTCGGATCGGCGAGAGACTTGAACAACAAATCGGGCGAGGTCTGCATAAGGGAACCTATAGCTCAATGGTTATGGATCAATTAATAGCCATTTAGTTATGGGATGTCAATCGGGCGTACCGCTTTCGAGCACGGGGTCAGCGCAAAAACCTCTTACATAATGCAGAAATTGCCTGTTGACGGTTCTCGTGCGATCCCTATAGTTAACCATTAGGTTAATTAACTCATCGGTATACTCCCATGCAGGACACACTCAGTCAGACGTTTGCCGCGTTGGCCGATCCGACCCGCCGGGCCATGTTGGTTCACCTCTCGCGCGGCGAGGCCAACGTTTCGGAATTGGCTAAGCCGTTTCTTAAGGGGATGAGCCTGCCGGCGGTCACCAAGCACCTCAAGGTCTTGGAGAAGGCAGGCTTGATTACCAAGACGCGCGAAGCGCAGTGGCGTCCCTGCAAACTGAATCCCGACGCCTTCCAAGAGGTGGCCGTCTGGATGGAGCAATACCGCATCTTCTGGGAACAAAGTTTTGATCGTCTCGAAGAACACCTGAAGACCGTTACCGCCAAGAAGCACGCGAAGGAAAAAACCGATGGCCGAAAAAACTAAATCCTACGAGATCCACATCATCCGCCTGTACGATGCCCCGGTCGAAGCCGTCTGGGACGCGTGGACCGAGCCTGAGCAGGTGGCGCAGTGGTGGGGACCGCGCGGCTTTACTTTGACGACGCACAGCAAAGACCTCCGGCCGGGTGGAAGTTGGGTCTACACGATGCACGGACCCGATGGCGTCGACTGGCCGAACAGCACGCGCTACTTCGAGGTCGAAGAGCATAAGAAGCTGGTTTACGATCACGGCGGCAGCGAAGACCGACCGCCCCTATTCCGCGTCACGGTTCTATTCTCGGAAGTCGAAGGCCGTACGAAGATGGACATGACTATGTCCGTGGATACGCCCGAGGCCTTGGAGCACATTCGCGAGGTCATCAAGCACGCGAGCGGCAATTCCACCTGGGATCGACTGGCCGAATACCTGGAAAAGGAATCCTCCGGCAAAGAGAAGTTCGTCATCAATCGCACGTTCGACGCGCCGTTGGAATTGATGTTCGAGATGTGGACCAAGCCCGAGCATTTTTCGAAATGGTTGGCGCCGACAGGTTTCAACATGCGGTTTATAAAGTCCGACATCAGGCCGGACGGACGAACGTTCTTCGTCCTCTCGGGCCCGGCTGACGCCAAGATGTACGGCAAAGCCCATTACCTGAGCATCGAGAAACCGAACCGCCTCGTCTACACGCAACAATTCAGCGACGAAAACGAAAACATCTCCCGCCATCCCATGTCGCCGACGTGGCCGAAAACGATGCTGACCGTCGTCGAACTCTCGGCCGAAGGGCCTGACCGCACGCGCGTCACGGTTACGTGGGAACCGCACGGCGCCACGACGCCCGAAGAACTGGAAACGTTTATCCAAGCTCGTACCGGCATGACACAGGGCTGGACCGGATCGTTCGACAAGTTGGAAGAGTACGTCGGCACTCAGCAATAGAACGAGATGCGAGTTTTTCGGGGCGCGGGCCTTTTCCTGCGCCCCGTTGCATTGAACGACCTGTCCCCAATGCATTCGCGTATGAACCAGTGTTAATGCGACGCGCCCGGCTCGCGACGACGATATTTTCGCACTCCTCCGCTGGCTACCATCCGCTGGCCATAACACTTGGCTAACGCGGATTTCTTGATCCGCCTACTGGACGAGTCCGCGCCGCAGTGCGAAGCTACGCAGGGCAGTTCTAACGCCGATCGGCCTGATCCTGAGAGGGACGAAAGTCTTCCGCGAGCCCGGCTTACAGCCAGCGCCCCGCAACTCAGCCGTCATTGATAATATGTCAACCGCAAACCGTTCAGGTCCGGCCGTTGCCGGCAACACTCGCCGCCAACGCCGCCAGATTTCAAGAGGACAAGTTGCCATGAGAAGTAATCCAATCGCTAATCCCAAGCTCTGCCTGCTGACGATGGCTCTATTAACGGTCGCGACTTCTGTCTCGGCCGCCGAAGACGATCAGGCGGCGGCCGTGCGGAAAAGCGCCGGCCGTATGGTCGCGTCTTTCAATGCCGGCAAGGCAGACGAAGTAGCGGCGGTGTTCTTGCCCAAGGGAGAGTTGATCGACGAGCAGGGCACCGTCTTTCAGGGGCCGCAGGAAATCAAGGATCTCCTGGGCGCGTTCTTCAAGAAGTTCCCCGCGGCGAAGCTGGCCGTCGACACCGAGTCGATCCGGCTGGTCGGTCCCGTGGCGATCGAGGAAGGGGCCCGCACCATGACCACCGCCGACGGCGCCGAGAAATCTCATTTCCGATATATCGCGGTGTGGTCCAAGGGAACCAAGGATTGGCAACTCGCGTCGTTCCGCGATTTCGCTGACGATCCGCTGCCGACTCCTCACGAGAGCCTGGAACCACTGTCTCGGCTCGTCGGTGACTGGATCAACGAAGGAGCCGACGGCAAAGTAACGATTTCGTATCGCTGGTCCGACGACCAGAACTATCTGCTCGGCGAATTCGAAACCACTCCCGCCAGCGGCACGCCGCGGAAATCATCGCAACGGATCGGCTGGGACCCTTCGGTCGGAAGGATTCGTTCGTGGCTTTTCGACACTGACGGTGGATTCGCCGAGGGCAACTGGACGGTCGTTGACGACGGCATCGTTATCAAGTCGTCTTCAGTCAATCCCGACGGCACCACGGCCAGTGCCACGATGAACGTCATTTGGAAGGATCGGGATCATTACTCGATCGAAGGGACCGACCGCATTGTGGGGAACACGCTCGAAGAAGACTTCGAGCTCACGGTTACCCGCCGCGCACCGCCTGCCAACAAATAACGCCGCCAGCGACGAAGGAATAAAACTATGAATCAATTCATTAAATGCGGTGTCGCAACCGTGGCCGCGTTGGCTTGCATCTGTATTTGTGTTAGCCCGGCCGACGCGCGCGGCGGTCGTGGCGGCGGCGGAGGAGGAGGCGGCCGTGGCGGTGGCGGCGGAGGTCGCCCCGGCGGCGGTGGTGGTGGGGCACGTCCTTCAATGGGGCAAGTCGGTGGCGGCGGCGGAAGATCTTCGATGGGCGGCGGCGGTGGTTCGTTCGCTTCTCATCAATCATCCGCGCGCCCCAGCATGAACCGGCCGTCGATGAACAACGCATCGCGCCCGAACAATGCTGCGCGTCCCAATATCGGTTCGCATGGATCAGGTGGTGGATTCAGCCCGTCAGGCGGCGGCCGGCCCAATCTGTCGCAATCCGGTGCGCGACCCGGAGGCGTCGGTGGCGCCGGCGCGGCGAATCGCCCGTCCCTGCATCAACCAAATAACGTCAATCCGGTCAATCGGCCGTCGTTCCCCTCGGGCGGAATGGCAAATGCGAATCGTCCCAACTTCGGCGGCAGTAATCGACCGACGCTGCCCGGCGCAGGGGGAGGAGCAGGCAACCGCCCTGGCGCGGGTGGCGATCGCCCAAGTTTTGGCAACGCCAATCGCCCCGGCGCAGGGGGAGGTGGCGAGCAATTCCGTCCCGGCGGCGGCAGCGGTAACCGCCCGGGCTTTGCCGGAGGTGGCAATCGTCCTGGCGCAGGAGGGGGTGGTGAACAGCTTCGACCAGGTGGTGGTGGCGGTGATCGCCCCGGATTTGCAGGTGGTGGAAATCGCCCCGGCGCGGGCGGTGGTGGTGAACAATTTCGTCCTGGTGCCGGCGGAAATCGTCCGGTCATCGGCGGCGGTGGCAATCGATTTCCTGGGAACAATAACCGACCGGTCATTGGCGGAGGAAATCACAACGCCATCAACAACGGAAATATCAACGTTGGGAATCGCGTCAACATCAATAACGGCAACAACCGCTACGGCGGAGGAAACTTCGTCGGCAATCGTCCCGGCTGGGACCACGGAGGGTGGAACAATCCAGGCTGGGGTTGGGGAGGCGGCGGCTGGGGCGGTGGTTGGGCCGGCAACTGGCATAACAACGCCATCAATCCGCGCTATGGCTGGTACAACGGCTGTTGGAACGGTAACTGGGGAAGTAACTGGTACAGGCCGCTCGCTTGGGGCGCCGTAGGTTGGGGCCTTGGCGCCATGACCAGCGGTTGGGGTTACGGCGGTGGATACTCGAACCCTTATTACGCTTCGTCCATGGCCGCGCCTTACGATTACTCGCAGCCGGTCGTCGTCAACAACTATGCCGCGGCCGACGATCCGAACGCCGCGCCAGCGCAGGTAGCGCAACAGACGTCAGACTCCGACCAGGCGACCAGTCTCTTCGATGCCGGTCTGGCGCAGTTCAAGGCCGGCGACTATCAAGGTGCGCTCGGCAATTTCGACACCGCGCTCCAAAAGCTCCCCAACGATCCTGTGGTGCATGAAGTGCGCGCGCTCGCGCTCTTCGCCTTGGGCGAATACAAGCCCGCCGCCGCGGCGCTCAACTCGTTGCTGTCGTCGGCTCCCGGCATGGATTGGACAACAATGAGCAGCCTGTACGGGAACACCGATGATTACATGGCACAGCTGCACAAGCTGGAACAATACTGCCGTGATCACCAAACCGATCCCGCGTCCGCTTTTGTGTTGGCTTATCACGATCTGGTACTGGACCACAAAGAATCCGCGATCCATGCTTTGCAGGCCGTCGTAAAGAATCAGCCGCAGGATTCCACGGCCAAGCGCATGCTCGATGCGCTGTCGCCCCAGCAATCGCCAACACCAGGCCCCGCGGCCCCCGGCGAAGATGCGCCGCAAACCGACCTGGTCGGCAACTGGCGCGCCAATGCAGGCGACTCCACAATCAATCTCGCCATTACCGATGATTCGCAGTTCACCTGGACGGCGCTGCAGCCAGGCAAGCCCGCAGTTGAATTGAAGGGCCAACTCGAGTCGAGCAGCGACGAGTTATCGCTCGAGAGCAAGGATCAGGGCGCCATGTCGGGCTCGGTCAAATCCGATGGTCCGGACAAATGGCAATTCGCGCTGACCGGCGCGCCGCCGTCCGCTCCCGGTTTGAATTTCGAGCGCGTTAAAAAGTAACTGAGCTAAACGCGGCCCTACCATGCGAGTCGGATGCCGTTAACGGTCGACCTCGGCCTGCAATCGGCCGGCGCGAATCGCCACGGTAAATGCGTGATAGTCTTGCTCGTTTTGATCGGCGTAAGCTTCCGAAAAATCGGCCAGCGCCGTATCGAATCGACCGCTCGAGCCCAGATAGTCGCCGATCTGCCGGGGATCACCTGAGCGCGCATGGGCGCGCGCCAGGACCCAGCCGCACGAACGAGCGTAGGCCATCATCATCTTCGGATCGTACACCTCGACGACGGGCTTGATCTTTATGTCCCGTAATTGACGCACGTAGAAGTCCCGATCCGAATCGCCACGCGTCCAGCCGAGGAATAGATCGCTCGCCGCCTGCATCAGACGTTGGCCCACGACCACCCGCTCGCCACAGTTGCTGTAGCTGGACGCGCCGGCATAGGGCGCCAGGACCGACGGTCGCGCCTCTTTGACTTGCAAAAACAACGGTTGATTGGGCCCGGACATCAGCAGCAAGATGCCGCAACGCGTTCCAACGCTGCCGACGCCCACGACTTTCACGGCGTGATCCACCACCTTAAAGCGATCGAGCAGCACCCGCCGCTCTTCGGGGAGCGATTCCCGGTACAGGCGAAACGCGGCCCGTAAATGCTCGATGAATTCCACCGACTCGACATGCTGCGGGTGGTAAACCAGCGGCAGGTTGTCGTGGATCAGCGCGCTACCGTCGTGTTCCTCTAAGAGCTTGATACTGGCGTGTTCGGCTGAGCTATGCGTTGCCGCGCGAATCGGCTGGCCATCAGGAATGTCAAAAGCCGCCGGTGGGCAATCGACCAGCAACTGCTTCACGTCCACACGTTCGTACCACACGTCCAGCGCGGACATCTTGGCGAACCGGGTTATATGCCGCCGATAGCTCTCCGCGCAGGCCAGGGCCGCGAACCGGGCCTGCGATGGCTTAAATCGATTGTGCCGCGCCGCGATCACGAAGCTCGTCGCCAGCCGCTTCACGTCCCACTCCCACGGCGCGGGCAACGTCTCGTCGAAGTCGTTGATGTCGAAGATCAATCGCCGCTCGGGCGTGGCAAACACTCCGAAGTTCAGCAGGTGGCAATCGCCGCAGGCCTGCACGCGCAATCCGGTCGTCGGCGTCTGCGCTAGGTCGGCCGCCATGATCGCGGCGGCGCCGCGGTAGAAAGCGAACGGCGAGATCAGCATCCGGCCATAGCGCAGTGGCACCAGATGCGGAACGCGCCCCTCGCTCGACTCGCTGAGGATCTCGACAGGGTCGCGGCGGTCGATCGACGGATGCCACTCACCATGCGCCGAACGCGGCGTGCGCTTTCGCAGGTCGCGCCCTGGTTCGGATTCGCTTTCCATGGCCGCGGCGTCTTTGTTCACGGCCGCAGGCTTCTCTTGCCTGGTCCGCTTACGACGATTGATGTGTTCAGTCCTGGTCATGGCAACACTCCCGGGACGAATCGTGATTTCGCGTTTCCTGCTTCGCGGCGCGAACGGCTGTCGTCGCAGGACGTCTCAATTATAAACCCGTCGAGGCGCCACTAAAACGAAATTTGGCTCGTTCGGGCTGCCCCTCGGCGCCCCACTTATTTGATCGGGATGTAGGCGTTAATCCCTACGATCACCTTCTTGCCCTGCACGACGCAATCCGTTTCCTTGTTACCACGCGTCGACGCCACGACCAGCGTCTTGCCACTGGCCGACCGTTCGGGCTTTTCGTTCATGGGCAAGCGAATTACGAGTTCGTCCCCTTCGATCTTGGCTGAAAACGCCATGCTGGATCCTTCCCTCGGCTCTGGAGTCAATCGTTCTTATCCACAGGTACGTCGTCCCGGTGCGTCCCCTGATACCCTGCGCACCGCGTAACAGGCTGGGCAGGATACTTAGCGAACCGGCGATCGTCGCTCGACTTCTTGCACAACAAAAATCGCGAGCCGGTGCCCGAGATCACGATCCTGTGATGGACACAGCTTGTGCAAAGCGTTTCGACCAAGATCTCGGCCCCCCCCGTGCCCTGTTGTTCCTCGGGTGCAGCATACCGGCTCCCTCGGACCTGCCAAGACCGGCAATTCCTGGCCGCGATCCAGCACGTCGGTCTCCATCAGAAAAATCCGGCCACCGCGACGAGTAAACTCCCGCCTTCCTTCGATCGGCAGCAACCACGGCAAGCGTATCCTCCGCGAGCCGCATAACCGGCATTCTCTACCCGCCTCGCAGGCCGCCTCACGCCCTTCGAAGTAGAATTCGATTGGAACCGCTTCAGACCGTCTCACGTGTGGGAAGCAAACAAGCGAGAATCGCGATGCGAGTGTTAATAAGGCCAATTGCGATCGCCGTATTCTGCTTAACGGTTGCGTTGGCCGTGGCCCTGGCGCCATGGTCACTGGCGCTCAATGCTGCTGATAGAAATCATGATCCGCAACGGAAGGTTCGATCGCCCGGAAGCGCGGCCCAGGGCGCTCCTGAATTCGAAACCAGGTTTCTGGCTCTACTTGTTGCCGGTCAACAAAACGCCGCCGAGCACGTCCTGGCATCAGAACTGGCTCGCTTCCCAAAGGCGTCGCAACTCGTGCAGATGATCGGCCGCAGCAGCGACCAGGAACTTCATGACTACAAAATGCAGAGCCTTGGCGAGATCTTGCCGGCGCAACGCGCCCTGTTCCTCCAGGCCGCCTGCGAGCGCAGCCGATTCGATATAGTGCCAGCTTGCAACAAGTTCAACGCGGTATGGATGCTTGATCGCGGCAGTGTCACGGCGCAATGCGCATACCACGTGTTATGGATGGATTCGCAACAGCTTGCCGCCGATCCTCCAAGCGAAGTCGAGCGGGCCTTTCGCGGGTTGCGGGACCTGGCGGACAAGAACCCCGACGACCTGATGATTCGCTGGATGTTGGCAGTCCAATGTCGTAACTGGCAGCGCAACGAAGAGGGAGTCGCAGCTTATAAATTGATCCTGCAACACTGGCAGCCTGGCCCGGCCTATGTCCATCAGACCTACGCCAATCTACTGGATGGCCTCGGTCGCTACGAAGATGCACTCGTTGAACGCCGCGTGGCCGTCAAAATGGAGCAGGCGTACTGGACCTATGATGGACTCGGTGTCACCCTGGATCACCTTTCGCGCTTTGACGAAGCGAACGCAGCCCACGCTACCGCAACGCGCATGAATCCGGGCCGGTCGGAAAACTGGTCGAATTGGGCGATTTCGCTCAATGGCCTGGGCAAATACGACAAGGCCATCGAAAAGTGTCAACAAGCCTTGCGAATTGATCCTTCAAACGGCCGCGCTTATCGGCAGTGGGGCACAGCCCTGGCCGGCCAAGGGCGTCCGCGCGAGGCCCTCGAGAAATGCAAAACCGCAGCGTCCATCTATGGCGAATCCGCAGTGCTCGACGAGTACATTGACCAGTTACAGCGTCAAATCGACGAGGAATAGTTGCTCGTTATCGGTCATTGCGTCGCGGGCGTCGGTTCTGTGCGACTATTTGTGCAAAACGCCGCAAATCGAACGACGGACGTCGTTCTTTCAAGTATGATGCAGCACCCATGATTTCCGAATCGAACGAGGAGACATCTCACGTGACGTGTACTTTCATCGGCCCCGAATCCGAATTGGCGGTCTCGCGCCAGTTGTTCGGCACGATCGCTAGCGCGAATTCAACGAGATTAGACGAGGAATTCGCTTTTCTCGATGAAGAAGCGGACGACGAAGACGAAGAAGATGACGACGCCGACGATGAGGACGACGAAGAAGACGACGACGATGAAGACTTCGACGACGACTGGGAAGAGGTCGGCGATGAAGATGAAGACGAGGAGGAAGAGGAGTGGGATGACGATGACGACGACGACGACGAAGAAGAGGACGATGACGAGGCAGACTCAAACGGAGCCGAGTAGCTCGCCGTCATAGCGTTCTTGTTGTGCGTCCTTGTTGTCCGATGATTGTCGGCGGTACGCCGCCGATCGTCACCTTCGAGCGACGCCGCCGGCCACGGATCGCCGGTCTCGTTCGAAGTGCCAACGAATATCAACGTCAATAAAAAGAGGCCCTGCCGAAGAAAATCGGCAGGGCCTCTACTATTTTCGCTTCTGCTATTTTTTGTCTGCTGTGTCGCAGATCGCCTTCGACTAGCTATCGACGGCCTTCAAAAGTGCCACGGCGTTTGGCACGCTGCCCGTGGCCTTGATCAACAGCCGGGCAATCTTGATCGCCTCGACCCACAAGGCGGGCGAAGTCAAGGGCGTAGTGTTCTTTGATGTCCTGGGCAACCTTACCCGCCCGTCGGACGCCATGTTGCTCTTGGTCTTTACCATATAGACCCGGTTTTGATTGACGTTGTGGCCGTAGTCTTTCTTGACGGCAGCCACCACGTCGGACGCTTTGGCAGCCGGCATCTTCGCCAGCACATTGCGAATCGCCAGGCTTTTGTTTTTCTTGGGGTCCGAACGATCAGATTTCGCAGCAGGCTTTTTTGCCATGCTATCACCCTTTGTGATTTGAGAAGTAGAACGTATATAGACTATATCAATTATACCTTATAGTCAAAGGGTAGATAGCATCTTCAAATGTATCGACTAGTGGATACCTAACAATTCGCAAAAGCGGAGATATCCTCGTTTTGGAAGGACACTACCCCGAAAGACGCTTCGAAAGCAAAAGCGAGGGAGCTCTTGGGCTACGGTTTACACGTGATGCTACTTACTGAACGGTCTTCACGCGCTTCCGGCGAAAACAGTCGGCCGAATGATCGTTTGCGATCCCCACGGCCTGCAGCCAGGCGTACATGATCGTTGGCCCCACGAATTTGAATCCACGCCGTTTCAGTTCCTTCGAGATTGTCTCGGACAGCGGAGTCTGCGTCGGAAAACTTTTCCCGTCCCCCTTCACCACTTTGTTTTTGGTGAACGACCAGCAGAACTTGGCAAAGTCTTCGCCCCGGTCGGCCATCTCGCAAAATAGCTTAGCGCCCTGGATCGTGGCTTCGATTTTCGCTCGCGAGCGAATAATCCCCGGGTTCGCGAGTAACCGTTGAATGTCTTGTTCCTTGAATCGCGCCACCCGGGCAGGATCAAACCCCGCGAATGCCTGGCGAAAGGCCTCGCGCTTTCGCAGCACGACAATCCACGCCAGTCCGGCCTGAAAGCCTTCGAGCATCAGCATTTCCCACAGCTCCCGGGCTCCGTGCAGCGGCACGCCCCATTCGTCGTCGTGATAGGCCTGCATCAGCGGATCGTTCCCGGCCCACGCGCAGCGCTGTTTGGCAAGTTGCTTTGACACGGATCCTGTTCCTCGGGATGGTGCGATGCGCGCCGGTAAACTCGTTCCGACGCCCCAGTTTATCGAAGTGGGGGCGATCGCCGTATCCCCGCTCTGAATCGCTACCATTCAACGACGGTGAACGAGAGAAAAGCATCCCGCTTGACATATTCCGTAATGGGAATATAATCCGAGCACAATCGCAGTGGTAAAGAGACGAACAGTCCCCCAGAAAGGAACGCCATGACAGCCCAAGTTCAATCCCAGGATACGATCGACTCTCTCGAGATCCTCAAGGAAATCACGATCGAGGCGCCGATCGACATTGCCTTCGAAGCCATGCTCGATGAACTCGGCCCCCAAGCACAAATGATGGACGGCACGCCGATGCCGCTATCGATCGAGCCCTGGCCGGGCGGACGCTGGTTTCGCGATCTCGGGAACAACACGGGACATTTCTGGGGGCATGTGCAGGTCATCAAACCGCCCACATTGCTCGAGATTACCGGGCCCATGATGATGTCGTATCCCACGGTAAATCACATTCAATATCGATTGACCGCACAAGGGAGCGGGACACAACTGAAATTTGTGCATCGCGCCATCGGGCTGATCTTGCCCGACCATCGCGACGGTATGCCCAAGGGCTGGAATCACTGGCTCGAACAAATTCGCCAGCGAGCCGAACGTCGGGCATCGCAACCCAAGAAGTAATTGCTGCGATCAATCCCCCTACGCTTTACGATCGAGGAGCAATCGACCATGAACTCTACCACGACCACCCCGGATCATACGGTTGTCTCTCACGACGAGTGGCGGCGCGCCCACAGTGCCTTCCTGGCCAAGGAGAAGGAACTTACGCGACTCTCGGACGAGCTTAGTCGCCAGCGTCGGGCTCTCCCTTGGACGCAGGTCGAGAAGCAATACAAATTTCAATCGCTGCAGGGCGAAACGAACCTCGCCGGACTATTCGCCGGTTGCAGCCAACTGGCCACATATCACTTCATGTTCAACCCGGATTGGGACGAGGGTTGCCCCGGCTGTTCGTATGTGATGGATCACGTGAATGGCGCAATCGAACATCTGCGCGGTCGCGATGTCTCGCTGGTCGCGGTCTCGCGGGCACCGCTGGCAAAGCTCACCGCGTTCAAGTCTCGTATGGGTTGGCGATTCCCATGGGTCTCGTCGGCCAGTACGGATTTCAATCGCGATTTCGGGGTGCATTTCACGCCGGCCGAGGTCGCCAGCAAGGCGAACGCCTATAACTTCGCCACTATTCCGCCGCATGGCGAAGACAACCCCGGCTTGAGTTGCTTCTATAAAGATCCAAGCGGCGAGATCTTTCACACTTATTCAGGTTTTGCCCGCAGCCTCGAGGCGATGCTGGGGACGTACGTGATCCTCGATCGGTCGCCGAAAGGGCGCGACGAGGACGCGCTTCCAGCACCCATGAGCTGGGTGCGCCATCACGACAAATACGAACCGACGTTACAGGCTGCTAAGTCATGTTGTCACGAAAAGTAATCTTTCGCCGAGCCGAATGTTGCGCTAGCGGCAGATCGACGTTGTCACGCCGTGCGAGCTGCGGCTCCGATCTCGTCGCCGGCGCATTGGCCATCGGCCTGTGGGCCGTCGTGCCAAAATGCCCCGTCTGCGTCGCGGCGCACGTGGCGCTGTGGACAGGTGTGGGGCTGTCGTTCGCGGCGGCGAGCTATCTGCGCTGGTCGCTGTTGGGCCTTTGCGCGGTGATGCTGGTATACGCCGGGTGCCGGATGATCGCGTTAGTCAAGCACAATGCCTAGGAATCGTGCTGGCCAGCGGGCGCTGCCAACTGCGACAGCATCTCGTCGTCGAGTGTCGCCCAATGAGATCGTGCGCGTGCTGATGCCGTCGTTCCGTCGAACACTGTCGAGCCATCAATCCAACAATCGCTTGCCAAGGAGTCACTTCCTTCTTGGCCTTGCATAACGCGGTCGATGGTCGCGGTAATCACCGGGCCGACGAAAGATGCTCCCCGCTCAGACGCGTGAAACGCCGTGACAAATCCCGCCGGCACCGGTGGTTTGAGCGGAAGGCCGATCCAGGCAGACACGTTCGCCATTTTCACGGCGGGGGCGAATTCGTTCGAAGCGCTCGTCAGGGTCACAGTGTTTGCTCCGTCAGTCGACGTACCGCTGAACTTCTCCAGCGGCGCAGCCGCTGAGATCGCCGCCGGGCTCGCGGCGGGCCCCGCTGCCGGCAGCGTATGCAGCCAGGACGACGAGACGATTGCCAGGTCCTGCGCGTTGACAATGCCGTCGCCGTTGAAATCAGCGAACGGGTTTTGCTTTAACCAGCTGGACGAAACCAACGCGATATCCTGACCATTGACGATGCCATCCTTGTTAGCATCGGCCGACAACGTGCTCAAAGCGATATTGAAATCACCGCCGGCTGTGCCATCGCCGGAAGGATAATTGCTGACGCTGTTCGTCCAATCGCCATCGAGCGGAGTTCCAGCGCTGTCGGTGACGGCATTCGCGCCGGTCGATTTCAAGCTCAGGCTTATCCGGTCGGGCCCCAACGGATTGGCCAGCGTCCAGACCGCGGTATTCGTCGTGCTGTTGTAGCTGAAGTTCGAAAACGCATAGCCGCTGGCACTGAGCCCACTGATGACCAGGCTCGCTTGTTGTACGTGGACGCTTTCGTTGAACTGAATCTGAATCTGGTTCACATTTGTCCACGGCAGAGCGGCCACTTGGGCCGTCGATCCGGCCGGGATCAAATAGCCATTGCCATTTCCTAGGCTGCCGGTCTGCAGCATCTGATTGAAGCTCGCTGACCAATTCAGGCCATCGACCACCACGCCCAACACCTGGGGGCCGTCCGGCAAGGCGCCGGTGATCGTATAGATCGTGCCATCGTTGAGCGTACCGCCGCCACCGTTGGTCGTCCCGTAAAGGGTCGACCCGACGAGCGTCAACCCCGCGAAGGGATAGGCACCGTCCGTCGTGGCGCTGAACGTATGCAGCACTTGAAAGTTCGCGCCGCCGGTGCCGACGGAATACACCGTCCCTTGGTTTGATCCGGAAGACCCGCCATTGGTCGTGCCGTATAACGTCGAGCCGACCAGCAGCACGCTTCCAAAAGGGAGCGCACCGTCGGCGGCGCCATTGAACGAGTGCAACAGCTGAAAGCCGGTGCCCGTGGTGCTCAGCGAGAATACAGTTCCATTGCCAGATGTGCCCCCGTTGACCGTCGCGCCATACAGCGTCGCGCCGCTGAGGGTCATACCCACTTTGGGAAACGCACCGTCGGTGGTCGTGCCAGTGAACGAATGCAAAAGCTGGAATCCGGTCCCTGCCGTACTGATGGCGAATACGGTTCCTTGGTTGGCGGTTCCCCCCTCATCGGTCGTGCCGTACATGGTCGAGCCATTGACGACCAGCACTCCATCGGGAATGGCCCCGTCGGTCGTAGTTCCGGTAAACGAATGGAGTACGGAAAAGCCGGAGCCATTACTGCCGATCGAAAACAGCACTCCGTTGCCCACGGTTCCGCCGTTGTTAGTCGTGCCATACAGCGTCGAGCCGATCGCCGTCACTGCGGCGTAGGGATACGCGCCGTCATTGGTCGCGCCGGTAAAGGAGTGCAGCACTTGAAAGCCAGTGCCGCTGGTGCTGATCGAAAACACGGTCCCTTCGTTGGCCGTTCCGCCGTTGTTCGTTGTGCCATATAGGGTCGAGCCGATGATGGTCAGCCCGGCGTAGGGATAGGCGCCGTCGTTGGTCGCGCCCGTGAAAGAGTGCAGAATCTTGTAGTTGGTGCCGTCTGCGTTAATCGAGTAGACCACGCCGGACTGGCTCGTGCCCCCTTCGGACGTAGTGCCATAGAGTGTCGATCCGACGACGAGCAAGTTCGAATACGGATACTGCCCGTCATTGCCCAGCGTGAAAGTATGTAGGACCTGAAAGTTCGCACCACTGGTTCCCACGGAGAACAGGGTGCCCACATTCGCCCCCGTGGAACCGCCATTTGTAGTGCCAAACAGGGCGGTTCCCACCAAAGTCAGACTACCGAACGGAAGCTGACCATCGGCGCCGCCTGAGAATGAGTGCAGCAGTTGAAAACCCGTCCCCGCGGTGCTCAGTGAGAAGACAGTGCCATCGCTCGCGGCGCCGCCGTTGACCGTCGTGCCATACAAAGTCGAGCCGCTGAGGACGAGCCCCGCCTTGGGAAAGGCGCCGTCGGTCGTCGTGCCGGTGAAGGAGTGCAACAGCTGAAAGCCGGTCCCTGTCGTGCCAACTGCAAATACGGTCCCTTGGTTTGCCGAACCTCCCTCGTCGGTCGTGCCGTACAGTGTCGAACCGCTGACGACTAACACCGCGTCGGGGATGGCGCCATCGGTTGTGCTGCCGGAAAATGAATGCACGACCGAGAAATTAGTGCCCGTGCTACCGATCGAAAACACAACTCCATTGCCTGCGGTGCCGCCATTGTTGGTTGTCCCGTACAGGGTCGAGCCGACCGAGGTCATGCCGGAGTACGGATAGGCGCCGTCGGTCGTGGTTCCGGTAAACGAGTGCAAGACTTGAAAGCCTGCCTCGCCACTGCCGATCGAAAACACGGTTCCTTGGTTGGCGGTACCGCCGTTGTTGGTAACTCCATAGAGCGTGGAATTGATCGCATTCAGGCCGGCGTAGGGATAAGCACCATCGGTGGTCGTGCCCGAGAAGGAATGCAGCACCTGAAAGCCTGAGCCGGTCGTGCCGATCGAAAAGACAACTCCTTCATTCGACGCGCCGCCGCTATTGGCGGTACCATACAGCGTCGATCCGATTACCGTCACCCCGGCGTAAGGATAGGCGCCATCGTTGGCCGCGCCGGTGAACGAGTGCAGGACCTGAAAATTCGAGCCGCTTGTGCTGATTGAAAAAATCGTGCCTTGGTCGGTGTCGCCCCCACCTTCGGTCATTCCATAAAACGTTGATCCGATCAGCGTCAAAGTGGAATAAGGATACGCGCCGGCATTCGCCTGTCCGGTGAAGATGTGCGCCAACTGCGAGGCGACAGCCGGCGAGGCGTTTGTGGTGGTCAGTGACGGGGCGACCAGAGAACCGCTCGTGCTTACCCCCGGGGTGCTGTCGATGGCCAGCAATCGTCGCGATTCGAGAAACTCGAACGATCGCGGGGTGGGACGCGAAAGGTGGCGACGCTTCGCATGGCCACGGCCGACGACTCGGTTCGCCTGCCTGCAGACATAGGGCCAGACATGGTTGCGCATTGCTTCCGTCCCGATCGCCGTGTGCTTCTCAAAGGAGCTGCGACACGGCGGGGGGTCGGCGCGGCGTAAGTCGGCCTCAAACCATGTAACTCGACCTTACGAGGGTTATGCGGGCCCGTCCATGCAAAAGGACACTTATCAAGCATTTAGCCAGAAACTCATCAGGTTTATCAGCTTTCTGGATGGGCCTGCTCAAAAATCAACCAAAACAGGCACATGAAACGACGCCGGATTTCGGTCCGTTACAGCGGAGTGCGTCGCTAGCGCGTTCGGAACGCCGCAACCGAGGAACCGTTTAGAAAGCCTGGCGCTATTCAGCGTGGCTTGTTGACAGCCCGGCGCTGCCGAGCGTTATCCGTGCCGCGCGGCCGATTATCTTTAAGGGGCGCTGTCACAACGTCAGTCGCCAGGCCACACCGCTCCAGCAGGCGGATTGTGCTGTACGTGACGTCGAACTCCCACCACTTGTGGCCGTGCGCCGCACAGCGTTGAAAGGCATGATGGTTGTTGTGCCAACCATCGCCGTTGGTGATCAAGGCAAACAAGAAATTATTACGGCTCGAATCGCCCGTTTCGTAATTTTGATAGCCGTAAATGTGTCCCAGCGAATTCACCGTCCAGGTAATGTGCCAGACCAGCACGGTACGAACGAGCACGCCCCACACCAGCAGGCTGGCGCCCAGTTGCACGCCGTGCATCACGTTTCCCGTCGTGGCCCAACCGGCGGCGAACCCCACCAGGTAAAACAACACCGCGTGCGCGACGTAGACCCAAAACCAGTGCAGCTTTCGCTCGAGCCACATGTAGTACGGGTCGCGCAGAATGTCGCGGCAATAGTTCTCGTAATGAAACGTCTTGTCGTGATTGCCGTTCTTCAAAATGATCCAACCAAAATGTCCCCACAGCAGATTGACAAGGGGGCTATGCGGATCGGACTGTTCGTCCGAATGCTGATGATGCATGCGATGAATGGCCACCCAGCGCGCCGGCGAATCCTGCAAGCAGCAGACGGCCAGCGTCGAGAAGCTGTATTCCAGCCATCGCGGAAGCTTCAACGACTGATGCGTAAGCATGCGGTGAAACGCGAGGTTGATCCCCAGCGTCCCAAACACATACAGCCCCACCAGGCACGCAGCCAATCCGGCCCAACTGAAAAACCAGGGCACGAAAGCCAGCAGGGCCAGCAGGTGGATCAGCGCCAAATTGATGGCATACTGCCAATAGATCCGTACTGGCTCCGTCTCGACGGGACGGGCAAGCGGAGAGGCTGGCGGTACGGCAATCTCGGTCGTCGCCATATTGTCATCCTTGAGAATCAGCCAAAGCTGCCCAAAGCGATCATGATTTGCAGCCGGCTGAGAGATGCAAACCCTCAAATCGTACCAGAGCGCCCCCGTACTCTGTCCAGGGTGTGGCGATCGAATTTTGGCTGATCTTTGCCCGAATCTCGCGATTTGGCGACCCGCAAGTCTCGGAAAAGCCTGCCTATGCTCCCCACTTGCGTTGCGCCCATTGCGGACGGACGGGCTTCGGCTTCTCGACTTCGAGAGCCTTTTGAGCGGCCAGCGCAATCGCGCCGGCCTTTTTGGCCGCGCACTGAGGATGCACGCCCGATTGCGAGTAGGAAGGATCACCGCAAATGATGCAACGCCTGCGCACCGGAGCAGCGGTCAGCGGCTCGGGCTTTCGGTTGCTTGCTGGCATTCGAAGGGTGTGCCTTTCTTTGCTCACGTTTTTGTTCGACTCGACGCGTTCCTGCGCCCTCTGCCAATGTTCACCATCGACCGCCATGCTCGGCTCCTTCCCATTCCTGTCGCCGTGCGCTGAGGATTGATCCGCGCACAAAATAAAAAAGCCGAAGTGGTGCGACGCCCT